>JAKDMR010000062.1 GCA_030452275.1 Candidatus Nitrosocosmicus sp.
TCAACACTTCGATCCAATAAAGTATTATTAGTTTTCTCTATTAATTTTTCTAAAATCTTTGGATTTTTTAGCGAGAACACTGTAACTTCATTTTGCTTCTTTCTAACTACTATTTTTGCTTCATATAGTCTTTTCAGGTTCCAGGATGTAGTAGATGGGGCTTTATTGATCCTTGACGTTATTTCAGAAAAGGTAAGGCAATCATTATCGTAAAGAAGTCTAAGAATTTTGCTAGTAGTTTTCATCTTTAGATAGCCGAGTGTTATCGTTTCTTCCATCGGAACATCAATGGAATAATATCTTGTAACATTGCTATTCTCAGGTCGATATACTCGAACTATTGTATTTTTTTCAAGTGTTAATAAGTGATATGACAGTGTTCCATTTTTGAACTGTGTAATCCTGGATAGATCTTTATATCTAATCCCTGGAATATTAAAAATTATGTTTGCTAGCATTTGTCTTTTATCCACTTCATTATCTTTCTTTACTTTATCTTTCAATTGATCTAATTGCTGTTGTGGTTTTTGATTATCCGTTGTTGAATCCATCATTTTCTTTTATCTACCTTGAGAACCCCCCAAGCAAACATACATAACATTCCTAGTAACAAGATATGTGTAAAATCTACATCTATTAAAGGTATGTAAAACATATTAATAATATGACTTGCTTGCAATAGATAGATCATTTCTACAATAAGAAGAAATACGAAACTAAATGAAGTGAGTAAGACTTTCTTGTTCCTGGTTTTCTTGAAGGAAATAAATGAAATGGTAGTCATAAAAACAGCTATATCAAGACTAAGAATATGAATCGCGATATGATAGGACATTGAGATGTGAAAGAGATGCGGTATCAAAAAAAAATAGGCTATAATAGATGTAAAGGCAATAGAAAAAACCAGAAAGAGATTAGTTTTGTCATTAAGAAAAATCTTGATACTTTCCAATCTAGTAAAGTTTTCACTCTTTTTGAGCAATAAATCTAGTTTGACAAACAAGAATAAAAAGAAATTGGTACAATTATGAAACTCCGAATCTTGATACTTTAATCATACTTTAGTATAATAATTTGATCCGTTGATTTATGAGTTATTGTAGTACATTCGAATAATGTACTATAAACTTTAAAAATATACGCATATTTAGTTAAATTACCTAGTCAATGTGGCAACGGTTCTCATCATAATAAAAGCGGCAATAGTCTACGCAACTTTCCGCTTTTATTAGCTACACTATTTTTCTCAGAATTCTATGTTCAATAGACTATTTCAATTACAACTAGGTTAGGGTCTATGGTACATTAGTAGAATGTACTAACCAACAATATATAGGAAAATCTTATGTACATTTCATAGTATAAGAATGACTGATTGGTCTGTTGAAACGCTATTACAGTATCTTAGAAATTCGGATTACAAAATTGAAGGCAAGATTGCAAGATCTATAGGAGACGTAGCGTCGATTCAAAATGGAACAACTAATGATATATCGTTTTGTGCATTCGATGATTATAGAGGCATACTCTCAATTTCACGTTCTAATGCTGGAGTGATCCTATGTAAAAAAACTAGAGGTTTGGTGTACCCAAATAAGAAGTATGCTCAGGTTTTGATATTTGTACATAATCCAAGATTAGAATTTACCAGGATTGCAAAAAAAAATTAACCGTAATCATTAACCCAACAAAGTAGGTATATCTTCAAGTTCTGTTATAGCTGATTCAGCTAAAATAGGTAGAGATTGTTATATTGGAGATCATGTAGTCGTAGGAGAAGATTGCATAATAGGAGACAATTCCAAAATAGAATCAAAAGTAAATTTACAAAATTGTATAATAGGCAATGACTGTATAATTCAACCAAATACCACCATAGGTTCTGATGGTTTTGCATTTGAAAGAGATAGTAATACTTTAGAACTAGAAAAATTTCCTCATTATGGTAAGGTAATTATAGAAAATGATGTAGAAATCTATGCCAACTGTTCTATTGCAAGAGGTTCTTTATCGGATACAACAATAGGACAAGGAACCAAGATTGATGCTTTGTGCCATGTTGCTCATAATGTAAGTATTGGTAAAAATACTGAATTGACTGCAGGGACAATAATAGGCGGAAGTACAACAATAGGCAACAACTGTTGGCTTGGACTTAATAGTACTATAAAAAACAAATTGAAAATAGGAAACAAGGTTATTGTTGGCTCTGGTAGTTCAGTAATACACGATGTTGATGACGAGGATATAGTAGCAGGTGTTCCAGCCAAATCAATAAAAAGAAAGATTACCGCAAACAAAGAGAAACTCTTTTTGATGGCTGGACAGGAAAGAAATGAAAAAACATAGTGAAGACTATCGGTTATATAGAACAGTATCAGATATAATAAAGACAGGTATGATTTTATCCTCTAAATATCAGCTATGCACCTTTTAACATATGGTTTTTAGATATTATAGTTTTTGTGTTACTCGATTAGGAATAAATAGCGAACAAACATGGTGATCTAGGCATCTAATCAAAATTTCAAGAGCAATCTATGGTGCTTAAAAGTTGTGTAAATGATAAGATATATTCATATGTAAACTGATTGTGCTTGTTTTGATTACATGTTTTTTGTTGTAATAATGTGTCCACTCCGATACGGCTTTACCTATGTCTTGTTCATTGTTAAAGACCGAGTTGTTTATGGCCTGTCGATGCATCCATAACCACCTTACTTCTATCAGATTTAGCTCTGGAGATCTTGTGGGAAGGAATACTAGGTGTATCCTTGGATGGTATCTGACTATGCCTTCTTATACCATCTTTGATTTGTGTATCGACGCGTTATCTAATATCAGAAATATCTGCTTTACATTATTGCCATACTTTCTGTCAACTCTTTTTATGAAATCCAGAAACTGCTTACTTGTCTTACGTTTGTAACTGTGGGTGAACATCTGGTTGTTTGTATAATCATAAACCCCAAACACGTTTAGAATTCCATTGGTCTTTTGACCCTTGTTAATTTTAGACTGCGTGGATGACCAAGAAGGACCTCCATATGTTTTTGCTGCTATGGGACCCTTCTCATCCTCATAAAGGATAACCGAGTCAATAGGTGGACTATACCTTAGTTCTTCGATCCTCTTTTTTTTAAATCGTATTCCGGATCTGTGCTGGTCCTTAGAGTTATCTTTGATTGTCTATGATACTTTATTCCGTGTTTGAGAAGTATGCTTCTAATCTCTGTGTGACTTATCGAGTCTACAATGTTTAGTTCCTTTGATACATATCCAGCAAGAACACGTAATGACCATGTTGAGAAAGGCAGTCCATAGCCTTCTCTTGGATTCTTGGATGCTATCTCTACTATTTTTTCCTCAATTTCTACCGTTAGCTTGATTGACTTGTGTTTGTGTACTTTGGACACTATTCCTTCAATGCCTTTCTCATTGAACCTATGTATCCACTTTCTAATGTTAATGTCGTGATGGTTGGTAGCTCTTCTTATTTCAGGAACAGTACATCCTTCATCCTTGAGTAAGATTAGTTTGGCACGGTAACTAGACTCCTCTCCATCTTCTATCATATCGTATAACATGTTTCTTTCATCGTCTGAAAGTAATCTGAGGAAAGTATCCCTCATAATGGACGTATCCAAAATGGTAAGCTAAAGGTGTTGTGGTGTCATACCTAAACAAGCACAATCAGTTTACATATGAATATATCTTATCATTTACACAACTCTTAAAGTACGTATTCTAATTGGTATGTATGCTCTGGTTAACCACATTCAAGAGGATAATGTCTGACTATTAACTTAGAACAAGACCATTTATTCTAGGTATCAAAAAAGTGAGTTTAAATCTGTTAAAATAATGTATGTCAAGATATGGTCCTCACTACATGAAAATTTTTAATGCTGCTAATTCTGCCAAGGCTAACCATAACTGAGCTAACTAGGTTCAAAGCGAACATACTCTGTATGTGAGAGCGAGGCTCTAACTGGTTCAACATCCTACTATACTACATTGATCATTTTTGATAGAATAGATGACAGGTTGGGAATAAAAACAAACTGTGTATTCAGAAAACAGATTGATTAAATGCTTTCTGTCTCACTTTTATTTCCTGTTGTTTTATGCCACCATAATTGTCTGTCATCGTCCAATGTAGAAAAGTTAATGATAAAGGGCTTTCTCTGATTATGAAATGACATTAAAAACACATCCCATGATTCATATGAGATCCTTATGATGACAATAGGGTGAGAAGTATTGTCTTTATCATTTCTTACTTTCTCTTTCATTTTCTGAATACATGTCACAATTTACCAAGATAGGAAAGGAGCCATAATTTTACCGAATTTTGGGATAGGCTCTTGGTTTGAATACGCGACAAAACACTATAAAGTTTGCTATCAGTATCAGTTACAGTGACAGGATGACATACGTCACTTGGTTCTACACAAACAAGAATTAAGAAAGAAACAAATTGTCTGCTATAATTACTGTTAAATTTTAATAAGAATTGGAAAATGGGCGAGTCTCTACTAAATCTTCATTGTAATCATTTTAAAGTCGTCATTTACAGAGAATCCCATAATTACACCCTCTGGTAATGGAACTATCTTTGGATCTGAAATACCTCCATTTTCAAATTTTATAGGAAAGGAAATTTCGCCAACTTTGCTTCCTGAATTATCCAGAGTTGCTACATTGAGGAACCTATCTATATGATTAGACTCATCGAGATCTGAAAGACCAACATTATCATAACCATTATCCTCTTGTGGATGTGTGATAAATGTCATCCATATGTTGTTATTGTTATCGACTGCAAGATCTATGGCTCTGTGTGATGGTGGTACGAATTCTCCAGTGTATACAGGTACAGGATCGCCAAAAGTATGACCTTTATCTGCAGAATTTACATAGTAATAACCCGCCCCATCTGTACCATTACCTGTAAAGTATCCTACATGTAGGATACCTGATGTGTCAAACTCCATAGCTGGTCCTGTTGATGGACAGCCATTCATATACCATTCAATTTCTTGTACAGGTTCGGGATCAGAATACACCAAACCTGAACCATTATCAACTGTATGGATTATAAAATTGTCTCTTGTGGTAGAATAAATAGGTGCTTGAGCTAATCCTTGTTGAATAGCACTGCTGTTTTTGTATGATTCCGATTCTGGATCAACATAATTTTGAATGTATTCGTCGGAATAATCACTCAACCTTGGATCATCTCTTGAACTATCTCTATAAGCAATAAACACTTCTCCATCAGGTCCCACGGTCGTTGCAGTATCACAACATTGACATCCTTCCTTTTCCAATGTCAATCCATGAAAATTCTCGCCCCCGTCTGCAGATCTTAACAGGTTAATTTGAGTATCATAATCTAACTTGTTCATGTCATATCCCAAAGCACTTCCATTAGCTATTATCAATTCATTATTTACATATGGCATTAATATTGTTCCATTATTTGATATTGCTAAATCCGCATACCCTTTTTCACTAACTGGCAAATCTTTGGTAGGATAAATGGTTGGCTCAAAGGTTTTTCCATTATCTACGGATTTTGCCAGTCTAAAGTCTACGATATTACCAAAAGGTCCTTCAGCGGGTACAACTTTTGACCAGGAGACAAATATTTCATTGTCAGAACCAAACCTTATAGGAGGAGACCACCAATTCATAGCATATCCACCCGCATCACCCTCTTTGTCGTTTACTCTAACTGGTTTGGTAAATGAAGAGCCATTATCTGCAGAACTTAACATATAAAGATTGGTAATTCCATTGTTAGATCTATAAAAGACGGCATAGATATTATTAGTATCAGAGTTAATGGCCAGTCCGGGTGTTGTAGCATTTTTGATGGTTAAATTTTTAACGACTTTAATTTGTTCTGCGGCCAATGACGACTCGTAAGTAGAGCTTAAGACTATTACTGCCAGAGATACCAAACATGCATATATTACAGTACTTTTTATATCACCCTTATAACTAAAATTTAGTTTCATAGAAATTCATACAGACCTCGCATTGTAGAGATATTGTACTTGTTAAGGTTTAAATTTATTCTGGTACAAGTTTCGAACCTTTGGGAATGTTTGACAAAAACCAGTAACTTGTTAATACAACTGATTTAAAAAGTCAATTACAATATTTTAAATAAACATAATCTGTAGCAAGATGGTAAATAATGGCAAAGGTAGTGTGCGTAGACTTGTTGCCATTATTTACTACCAATACTACTTTGAAGAGACATTAGAGATTGCATTTGTATCTGTTTTCCTACTTGGTATGTGGTTATATGTTATCCCAAATGATAATTTAAGTAGTTTTTTGTACATTCAACGAATGTAATAGATTTATTGCACAATTAACAAAACTGAAGAAATTATCATAAGCTATCATATCTCTTCATCTGATTTTCTGATATAACATTATAATTTTTACAACTATTATTGTTATTTCACAAAATTTTGATGACAGTCTAATTACACATAAGAGATCTAGTGTTTATAGGATAGGTATTTCTAAAGTACTGAAAAAATATGATTTCAGAATTCATGATAGATGATGAGACGTTTTGCTTAAAATATATCAAATACGATATCAAGTCTAGGTGTTTTTGGAATTTAAGTTTTGATAATAAAACTTTTTATGTTTATTCGTTATTCCTTCCCAATCTAATGACTTTGAAATCATGCATTTAGAAAACATATTCAAAATGACACAAGTTTAGAATGTATTTGGTTCCGCATAGTCATTGAACTTAATACAAGACAAATTCTCATATTTTTGTAAAAATATTCAATAAGTGAAACATGTTTGTTGCTGAGAGGTTTATGTCTGCTCTAGTCAAAGGCTACGGAAAACACCCTGTTTCTACGGATGGGGTACTTGGTACCCGATGGCTTGTTAATTCCTGAAACTCGACCATCACATCCATTCCTCTATACAGGAAAGAATCATTGAAAGAACAAAGCATTAATTCAAGAATGGAATAAAAGTTTTGACGATTATTTTTCATGTTGAAAAGAAAACTATAAACAAACTAAAGCATAAAATGTACGGTCAAATCTGTTAGTCAAATACCGAAACACGGAGGCCAGTTATGCTTAACAAGAACGATCTATTTATTATATCTCCCATGAATCCAGAATTAATTGACTTTCAAAGTCGTCTCTATTTAATAAAAATATTGTATGAATTGATACAGATTTTGCAATTATTCCTAACAAGGAGATGATTTTTATCGCTTCTCCCAATGATTGTGGATATTAACGTACTTGTACTTGTGTTTTGTTTAATTTGAAACCAATTCCATTAATCGTGCGCCTTCCAATTGTGTATGATTATCTACTCCTTTCACTACTGTCAATTGCGTATCATTTTTAGAATAAACTACAAATGTAGGTGTGCTTGTAATATTGAGTTGCTGAGCTAATCTGTTGTTCTCAACTACGATATCTGAATATTTGTTTGATTCTAAACAATTTCTAAATTGTTCGATGTCTGCAATGCTTACCTGTTTTGCATAATTATCCAGATCATTTCTTTGAATTTTCCCATCTTGCCTGTTATCATGATTTCTGAATATTTCATCATGGTATTCCCAATATTTGTCTTGTTCAGCAGCGCAGTAGGTTGCTCTAGCAGCAAGCGTTGACATCCCATTATTTTGATCATTAATAGGAAAGTCCTTAAAAAGAAACTTTGCTATACCCGTTTGGTTATAATTACTTAACAATAAATCCTTTTGATCCTTGTTAAAATTAGCGCAGTGAATGCATTGATAATCTCCAAATTCAATTACTGTAATATTTGCATTGGGATTTCCAAGTGTCGGAGTCATTGAATTATTTTCTAGCTGTGTTATTATTTCCAATACATCGTCGTTTGATTGTGCATGAAGATTGTTGAATTGAATACCCATTATGCTAAAATAACCCCCTGTGATAGCAAAGAGAAATAATAATACAAAGGTAAACTTGAGCATTGATTAGTATGTAAATAGAAACTATTTAACCTCTTTTGTACAAAGGTAGAATTGAGTCTTATTTTGTAAAAATATTACTCTAACATTTCTTCCCAAAAAATAACTTACTTTTGAGATCATGACTGACTGTCAAATTATGTATATTTTGATATCAAGATAGAACAATAACAACAAGCAAATATCTCAACATGTCTTGTCAACTAAAGTGGAGAATAAAAAATAAGGATGAGGATTCATTTCTTCTAAGAAAGACTCACTTTGTTCGATATCTTTATCGATATCATATTTAACCCAATCAATTTGTATCTGAACCTGGATATGACAAACAAAAGGATTATTATGTTCTTTAGTAGTAATTACAGCATGGATAGGAGAAATCATAGTTTATTTTCATCTGTCCTTATATTAGCTATCTTGTTTTGTTCTGTACTTTTAATTGGTAATAATAATTTGACTATAAGAATTATTTATGGTCATAACTTTAGTCCAAATACTTTAGCATCATTTATAGCATCTATAGACCAATTTCAAACCGAAATAAACCTCGTTAATCAGAATCTGATCAATAATCATTCCCAGTTGACTCAGAAGCATGCAAACGAAGCAAATAGTATTTTTTACTGGGATTTGCTGGCCGAGATTGCAAAAAGAGACCAAAAAATTTCAGATGCGATCAAATCAGACATTAAAGATTTACAAAATATTTCCACTTCCCACATAAATTCGAATTCATCAAGGACATCACAAAATGAAGAATTGAAAATAGCCAATCAGTTGGTTGCTAATATTAATACTAATATGAATTCGATAGTTAATATTACCAAAGAACAGATTAGAGTCCCAGACTCAAATGTTCTAGATCAAATCACAATTTTTTTGTCTAATCTATTTACTGATCAAAATTCTGAAGACAAAAAGTCATTTCAACCAATGAGGTTTGTAGAATTAATAGATGAATTACTTAGAAACTATGGTGATGCTTATGATGTTGATTTTGACATGACTGATATGTCTAATATGGGACGTATGATGAACAATAATTCTTCGAGGGATCTGAATAATGACTTTGATTTTAGTCATTCAATGCATACGCCCTCCGCTATGATGAGCATGCATCCTAACGCTAGTCCTCTAGTAAGCGTGGCAAATTATCAAAGTGCCAAAGGGTTGACTGAAAAATTGATTGATATATTTGATAAGGATCTCAAGCCTCTTATTCCTAATAATTATAATACTAATATTGAAAACAGTTTAAGAGAGCTACTTTATTCAATTGAAAACCAGTTCTCTCCTACTGATACTATGATGATTGTCCA
>JAKDMR010000509.1 GCA_030452275.1 Candidatus Nitrosocosmicus sp.
AGTATGAGCAATGGTTAGCTAAATATCCATCTGTGAATTTATGTGTGTGATTATATTTAAAAGCCTCTATGTAATCTCTAATGAATTTACCGAATGGTATTGGTTTTTCCCTGTTATCGCTTCTACCTCAGAAGATACTTGTGTTGCGTATCCTTTTTTATAATAGTTATTTAGTGCCAAATGGTGTTGATGACCTAATCATCAATACCTATTTCTTTCATTCCTTGTCTGGCTACTTCTGAAATATTGATGTATTCTATTTTCTTATCTTCACGTCTGAAAGTATTCCTGCTGTTTGATGATAAGAGATTGCTTCTGGCCCTGTTAAAAAGTACGTTTTATTCTTACGCCTTTCAAATTGATCTTGTGTGAGTGCTTTCACTGTTACAGAAGCGATATCTCGGATATCAATGATACTAAACTTTGCTTCTACTGCAGGCAGATAAAAAGCATTATTATTTTTAATGAATTGGTCATGAAAACATAAAAGTTTTGCATGAATTCAGTCGGATGAAGAAAAGTATCGGAGATTCCATATTCTTTAATCACCTTTTCTGCCTGACGATGCAAGTTCAACAATTCCATATCAACATTGAAATCTGCACCCATTGCAGACTGCTTTACAGTATGATTAACTCCCGCTTCCTTTGTCTCATTGATTAGATTTGATTCCGATTTAGTGCTTTTGGAAGACGTGTGTGTGTAAGAAGAAAAGCTTGTCTATGTTTTGAAAAGATGTAACTAAACTACTTGTTATCGTAGTCAATTGGAACAATACTAACCTTAGGATGGAGCACTTTATTCGAATTTTCAACTGAATGAATAGCTTTCTTAACGTTAGTGTCTAAGGAATCTCTAGAGAATTGTCTTATGACTTCGCTTCTAAGAGTACCTATTGCACCAGTTATTAGAATCGTTTCACGCCTGTTCAAAATATCTCTACGTGAAATATTATTGTTGATGATGGGATACTATAGAGATGTAAACATTTTATAACAAATAGCTAATCAGTATCATCTAGAAACAAAAAATATGACCGTTGATATCGCTCAATCCCTAATTCTGGGAGTAGTACAAGGAATCACCGAATGGCTACCCATATCTAGTTCAGGCCATCTTGCATTAACGCAATTAATATTTAATATCCGTGTACCTATTTTCTTTGACTTAATCCTTCATATAGGAACTCTCTCGAGTCTTATAGGGTTTTACCGAACTGATCTATTAATGATTTTCAGGTCTATATTTTATCCTCGTTCAATGGATTATCAAGCTATGAAAGACTATCGCAATCTATTAGTGCTCATAATAATTGGTACAATTCCAACGGCAGTTATTGCATTCGCGTTAAAGTCTTTGTTTGAATTTTCTTTTTATGATTTCTTTTTATTGTCAGTGGGCTTTCTGATTAGCGGAATATTTATTTTTATTACAAGATTTTTTAACAAAGGATCTAGAGACATCAATAGATTTGACGCTTTTGTAATTGGAATAGCCCAGGGATTCTCTGTGTTCTCTAGTATATCTAGGAGTGGAATCACAATTTCTTTAGGGATGATGAGGCAAATTAATCATTCCCATCTGGTCAAGTTTTCATTCCTGCTATCCATTCCTGCAATTATTGGTGGCTCGGTATTTGATTTTCTATTGATGGATGACACCCAGTTGTCCAGAATAGGTGAAATTCCTATTTCTTCTTACGTTGTAGGATTTGTGTCATCTGCAATAGTTGGATATTTAACAATCAAATTATTGATAGATATTGTAAATAGAGGAAAACTATACTATTTTTCATATTACTGCTTAGCATTGGCTGCGATCCTATTGGTATATTCTATTATATTCGTCTGAAATTGCATGTAAGTACAAGGTACTGTAATTTACTATTCACACAATAAGACAAAAACATGTCTCTACCAAATATCACTATATCTGTTTAAATTCAAACCTTCGTTAACGAACTACTTCTAAAAGATATTGAGATCTTTTGTGAATACAAATTTGCAAATATCGCTATTGTAATAAGGTTCATTCACAAACAAATAACTTTAGATGAACGCATAATTGGTAATGACATAACAAACTCGATTAACATGATGATGTAATTACTCTTTCCAGAAGTTTTAAAAAGTATTCTTAAAATTATGAGTCTAATAACAATCTAGTCAAACCTAGAGTTGATCCATATACTATAGTAGATCTCTTGCGCAATTAGTCAAAAGAGCTTTATTTCTGTCTAGTGTATGTAAA
>JAKDMR010000510.1 GCA_030452275.1 Candidatus Nitrosocosmicus sp.
AATATGATATTCTATAATACTAGCTTTATTCGTTTGGAATTATGTCCCAGCCTCATATATCTGTAGAACTAGCTGGATTCTCAAGTATTGAGAGAGATAGTAAAATGATAAAACTGTTAGATAATTGTGCCCCCTCTATTAATTCATAATTTTCTGATATTTCTTTCCATAGGGATACCGAGTTTTTGGTTCTAAATCATGCTGCATGTCTTTATTTTTTTTATTCGTGTTTTATCATCATGTTCTGACATTATTTATGATGTTTTTTATCAGTAGTAAAATAGCAGACAAATCTTGTTGTTTTCTTATTGAAAGGATCTTGTTCATTTCTTCAGATTCTAGTTGTTACACAACCATTAGATTTTCTCAGTGATTTAGACTTGTTCTTGTTTGTTTGCTTTATGTTTGTCGACAGGAAGTTACTAAGAATTTTAAATTAACAAAAATTATGGAAAACAAAGTATGAAACCAACCTGCTTTGTTTCCTAATTCTGAAAATCGTTATATGATGATTCTTTCGTATACATTAGAACACAGAATTCGCTGGTCACTATAGCCCACTTTGACTAAAAACGTTAAGCAATGAAGAAAAAATTGAATTAGGAAACAAAGCAAAACCAACCAATAGACAAAGTAGCAAATGAATTGTAAACATGATCTTATTTCATTTTGACAAAAATCTATTAAAATCTACAAATCTATCAATCAGCGTAGCGTGTTAACATTTTTGTCAACAAATAGACTCCTCAAAATTCAATTCTGTCGAATCGTTCCGATTATACTACTATGGATTACGCGGGTATTTTCCTCGCTAATGGAGATTGGTTCAAATTACTACATTCTTACGTAGTTATTGCTATTTTGATAGGTATGCACGGATAATTTGTTAACAAAGTTTAATTGCTTGTTAACATATGAATTCATAATGTTACAAGAGACATTAAATAAATCATTACTTGATAAAGGGAAATGGAAAACAATAGGGATTCGTATAAGAGAAAACGAAATACCAATATTAAATCAAAGATTGAAAATGTTCGGGTATAATAGTTTGGGAGAGCTAATAAATGATTTTAGAAAAGGAAGATTTCCTGCTTTGAGTGAGGATAAACAAATAGATGCGTTGTCAGACAACGAAGATAAATCAGGATTAAAATCATTGATAGAAGGAGGACATAACAGGGATTTCTATGAAAAGGCTAACACTGAGGATATGTATGAATACTATTACAACATAAGAAAATTTCATAAAAACACCTGTAGGGATTTAGTTTCCTATTTTAAGAGGTTCAGAGACCAATTTTTCACTAATAGAGTAGATGAATTAAGAAACCAAACCCCTCGTGTTCGTTCTAGAATTATAGATAGTATGAGAAAGTTTGGAGCATATTACGTTTACAAATACAATAATGAACAATGTATTGATTTGGTAGAGAAAATCATCAGACGTAATAATCTCTCAAGTGGTATGACTGAACACGGGAAATTATACATTGTAGATGATTCATACCTTGAACAGAGGATAAAGTCACTTATGTCAATCGGAGAAGGAGAAATAGGTACTATAGTCAAATTCGGTCTCTTTTCAGGATTGAGAGAAGATGAGATGCTATATGTGCACAAACGTGCCATATGCTCCGATTTATCAGGCTGCGCCTGTAACAAATTGCATGTGATTCATAAACCAAATGGAATAACTGTCATTCTAATTCAATGGCATAGAGGTAATAAAAAATGTTACTTTACTATAGTTCCGACATCTGTATTTAAAGATTTCAAGGCCTTGGATGAATTTGAATATAGACCACATATTACATCAGCTCATCAATATATGAAAGTCAAAACAAAGGATGATAAAATCACCTTCATGTGGCTTCGAAAGGCTCATTATAATGTAATGTGTCGCGTAATGAAACCATTCGAGGCAAACGTATTAGCAGGTAGAGCCAAATCAGTGGATGCAAAACATTACGCAATGTACGAATTAAATGAAATGTCTGAAAAGTATGCAAATGCTTGGAATAAATTTGAGGTTCTAATATAGGATAAAATTTACATATCTATTCTTTGAGAATCAATCAGTTTAAGCATTGGTTGAATTTTTTTTAAACTTTTCCTTCTTTAATGGATAATGATATTTGGTCGGTTCTATTACGTAGTATTCTTTCTGTTCTTTAATCGAATTGATTACCTAATCTTGCAAGTCTCATCGTCAGTATCCAAGTTCGATAGTAGTATATAATGTTGATG
>JAKDMR010000511.1 GCA_030452275.1 Candidatus Nitrosocosmicus sp.
TAATGATGGTACTATTAGCCGTCTAAATGAATACACTAATGCTGGAGCTATAAGCAGACTATCAGTTATCCCATACCGCTTTAATAAAGTAATTACCGCCATCAGAGACGGCGACGGAGATCTTCGTTTTATAAATTGGGAAATTGATACACAGGGTCATATCGCACGTTTAAAATCATCAGACCAGAAGGCAGGTCAGATAGGTCTAATCGAAATGTCGAAACTCAGTGATAATCGATTCATCACTACGCTTCAGGACGGCGACGAAGACCTTCTCATTATATCTTGGGAAATGTTGATATCCTAAATTTTTGGACGCAATACTTTACAATATCACACAAAAGTTACTATGATAAGTGGCATTATTCATTCAGAATTTCTGGTTCATCCAATTTCGCATCTGCTTGTTTACTGTTCTACATAGAAAGTAGTCATCAAAGCTTTCAATAGTTTTATCCTAGTTGATACACTGCATTGCTAGAACCCCAATTATAAGTCACTATCAATTTTAATCCCATTCGGTCTGTTAACATCTATTTCTTTTTAGCTTTGTAAATAGGGACTTCGACGATTATAATAGGATTATTAATGTAAATCAAATTTGTTTCACATATCACAGACCCTGAGGTATAAAGAGATGAAATAGATATAGAACAATACTTATAATGAAATTATCACAAGCCTATTTTTGATAATAGATATGTCATCAGAAACAAAAATATTGGGAAAAAGTTTTGAATCTCCTGATGAAGTAAGAACCTTTGAAAAGGGAAAAGTAGAGGTTATAAACTTGGGTGATATTATAATTGGTAGAGCAACATTTGAGCCAGGTTGGAGTTGGAGCAAGTGTGTAAAACCACTAGTTAAAACGGATAGTTGTCAGGCTCCACATACTATAGTTATAATCTCTGGAAGGATGAAAGTTAAAATGGATAATGGTACAGAAATTGAAGGCGGGCCAGGAGATACAGCGGTAATTCCCCCAGGGCATGATGCTTGGGTAGTCGGAGATGAATCGTGTATTTCATTTGACTTTACAGGAATGGGGGACTGCCCAGAAACTAGAATAAATGAATATTATCTTTGGTTTCTTTCTTCTTAGTTATTACCATATTTCTCATTATTATTTAATTTCTCAATCGATTTCTCATTTATCTACTTGCTCGTATTTATTATACTCTAAACTCGTCTATTCGATACCATTGTTATTAAAAAATTGGGATATAGCTAAATCAACATTCATCTTATTTTCCTCACTTTAACAATACGACCAATTCCATGTTATCATTCTAGTTCTTAAAATTTGGTGTTTGCAAAGAATAGTTAAAGTAACAGAAAGACAAATGAACTTGTTTTTTTTGCTTATTCTTCACAACTTAAATTCCTAGGTATTGATCTGTATCTATTTACTTCCAAATATACAGATGGCTTCGTTCCTAAAACTAATAGAACTTGAATTTTTATCAGCATATCTGTTAGCCGCTTCTGTTATAGTTTTTAATATCTCTTTTCTACTTTCTTGTGATTGACTGGATAATGCTGCTTGAACAGGAGATGCGGTTTCAAATACAAAATTTGTAAACTCTTCTGCAGATTCAAAGCTAAAGATCACATCCTGTCTTTCAGTAGTAACATCTCCGAACCCTGAGTTGATAAAGTAATCTTTAAGTATATTTTCGTCAGATAAACTAAACGATCCTGGAGCATTAGCTTGAGGTTGTGGGCTACTATTTGTCTCCTTCATTATTATGTTAAGTGGCAATGAAATGAATGGAACTTTATCAGGTGAAGCCCAAACAGCCGCTGCAAAACGTCCGCCATCTACTAAAGATTAGTAGATATTGGATAAACCTGCTCTAACGTTGGGTAAAAACATAAGTCCAAACCTACAAAGTGCTGCATTAAATGTCGATGCTGGTAAATCGATTGTTTCTGTATCGCCCTCCTTAAATTCTACCACGTCTTGTAAACTTAAAGAAATGGCTCTCTGTTTTGCAATTTATAGCATTTGAGATGATATGTCTATCGCCATTACATGACAGCCGGTATTACCTACTTTATATGCTGCAGTTATTGCTGGTTCTCCTATTCCCGTAGCCATGTCAAGAACTTTGGTGTCTTGTTTGACATCTGCAAGTTCTATCAAAAACGTTTAGTTAACTTTTCACCTGCAGTTTAAGTTATTTCCCATCACTTTGGCCAAGCACTATCTACATTATTCCAACCTTGAAGTTGCCCTTCCTTG
>JAKDMR010000512.1 GCA_030452275.1 Candidatus Nitrosocosmicus sp.
TGTAAAAAACCGTCATATGAATAGAATAATAAAAATATAGTCTTTCTTACTTTTTTAAATTATTGGAAAATCAACCATTGGATAAACGTTTAGAAGATATATTCCTATATGAAATAATTTTTCAATGTAAAACTATTCTTTCTACATTTGAAATGTTATCAAAATCTCTGGATGAAGATATATGGAATAATAATCTTATTTGGGGGTTACTATCTCTCATTCTGACTTCTACTTCAAATATATCCAAAATATTCTGGCCTTCAGATCAATCAGGTAAAAGTTGTCTAGAAAGAGGAGAATATTTAAGAAATTTGTTACAAATCAATGACGATTCAGTAATCTACAACAGAGATTTGAGAAATAATTTTGAACATTTTGACGAAAGACTTCATAGATGGTATAAAAATTCGAAAACGAAGAACTTCTCATATCGGAATATCAACATAACCATAAGAAATGATGGATCAGATGATTATATGGATATGGGAAACTATGATTCTAGAACGAATACAGTAACATTTTGGAATATTATTTATGAACTTGATCCAATTAAAATGGCTATAACCGATTTATTATATACGACAGGAAAGAAATGTAATGAACGAGTTTCTAAATCTTAAGTTATTTATTATCGTTCTTTCCTAGACTCAGGATTTAGTTTTATGTCATTGTTATTATCATTATCTAAAGCCCATTTGTAAATGAGTCCATGATACTCTAGAAAATATCGTCTATCTACGATTATAATATCCTTACATCCTTCTAAATCTATAATTGGGTTTTCATTTATGTATTTGTCCTTTGGGAAATTATAACCTGCGTTTAAACCAGCGACATAGCAGCGTTCTGTCAAGCTGTACTATTATCATGGTATATTAAGCTATAAGTATTTATATTATTTTTAATTCCTACTAGCATTTTCAATCAATGTCTGCCACTTATTCTTACCTTCTACCTTAATCCCGCATTTCTCCGCTGGTGTTTCTCCTTTCAAGGCTTCATGTTCTCTGATATAGTTATGATAGATTTGATAACCTTTCAAGATAGGAGTATCCATCTTCTTTAATCCCCTCATAGTTTTCTCTCTATCTCTAATTTCACCGTTCATCCTTTCCATCTTGTTATTATTGTGATCTCCTTGAAATCTGATATGTCGTATATGTTTTGTTCTCGGATTGGCTCTTGTATAGAACTCTTTGTTATAGGCAACATGAAAGTTTGGTGCTCCGTCACTGATTAGAGTATTTGGTCTATTTCCAATCATCTCTTTACCCTTCTTAAACATCGGTCTAATGTCCGCATCATACTTTGTCTCGGCTACCTGTTGGGCTATCCAGAAACGAGTTTCATCATCCATGAGAGCATAGAGGTATTTCTTGTTACCTTTTACCTTGAAATATAACTCATCGGTTCTCCATGAAGTAGACACTTTGGGAGTTATCTTCTCAAGGTATTTCTCCATTAGATTTGTATATTTCTCTATCCAATTGTAGATTGTTTGATGGGATACTTCTACTCCTAGCAGTTCTAACGACTTGGCAGTATTTCTTAATGATTCTCCTGAAAAGTATAGTTGCATTGCCGTAGTAATTCCCTGTGGATTATGTTTCATTCTTTCAAATCCCAAGTTGATGGTAAAACATTTTTTACAATCTTTACATTGAAACTTTTGTAACTGTCCATTCTTATTTTTCCTTAAACCACATTTGACAATAGAATCGGATTTGCAATATTTACAACCACTTATATTGATGGGTTCAATTTTCTGAACTTCTATTACTGATTTACGAATCTCGAGACTAAACTCGACAGCATAGACATGTTTACATTTGACACCTCTAAACATGTGGTCAGGACATGAGCAAACCCAACCTAACTCAGTAGAAAGAATTGAGTAAACTTCTTTACCATTTGAGGATTTGATCTCGTAATTAACTTCGTCAATTCTTTTGACATTATTCTGCAAGAGTTTACCCGATTCTTCCCTATGGTTGGTCAATTGTAGTTTGCTCATAATAGATTATCCACGTGGATAAATATTAACTTTACTGTATCCACGTGGAAACTATAAATAATAATTAGTTCTATTTAATTTATTGCCTAAATGGAAAAAAGATGAGACAGAGTTCATTGTTAGTGTTACTCATAATGAACATAGAGGCTATCAATGTTATATTCCAAAACCAATAATGGAAAAGTTAGGAAAACCAAATTCAATAAAATTCATCATAAATAATAAAAATA
>JAKDMR010000513.1 GCA_030452275.1 Candidatus Nitrosocosmicus sp.
GTTTTTATTGTCAATCACAATGACAAACCTTAGCATACTTTTGCTAATTGGTATACAAGTAAGAAGAAGAGAATATATATAAATGGAGTAAAAGATACCAGAATTGAATTCTTATTTAAAATCAAGACAAAGAAAATCATGTCCTCAATAACAGCCACTCATACTGCTATTTATGGTAATGATAATGCATCATCATCTATTGACTAATTTCTCTTACTTTTTACCCATTGAGCAAGATTTGATAAACTCATGTGTTGTTTAATGGGCCGGTCCATTCCTTCATTTAGAATGCTAATTGATATTGAGCAATTAAACTGGGGAAGGTTTAGGAATAAGTTATCAAATAAAACAGGACGGGGAATATTTCAACAAGTTATTTACTATCCCTAAATTGTATTGTCACTCATTATCCAATCTGTCTAGACCTATTATTATGGAACCAATCTTGATAAGCATCCCTTTTCAAGGTTTCAAGGAAACTGTTAGAGTAATTGATAAATCCACGATATCCACAAACAGTAAAAAGAAATCTGGTTTTGAATTTCAAAGCAATATTAAGACTGTTAGGGATGAAATTCCAATAAAAACAAATTATGATGATGAGAATTGGTTAAAGAATTACCAATATGCAAGAATACTTGAAGATTGGAAGAAATTTTGTGACTGTTTAAGCAAGGAAGATGAATCTATTTTCGTTAAAATGATTAAAAGTTGCTATGACCATTATTATTTATCTATAAATTCATGTTGTAATAACAAAAATAGCGAAAACATTAAAGATAAGAAAGCAGGTTCTTGTGTGACTAAAACTACGTCATTGTTTATGGCTTTATTTCTATATCAACAGAAACAACTTGAATTAATCAAGACTAACCTATGATTAATTAGACATCCTTTCAAGGTGCTACTAAATAGATCTTTAGTTGAGAATGGATTCCTACTTGATATATATCATCTTAAAGATAAAATGATCTTGTGGGCTAAGGCAGAGGATATTGATTTTGTAAATAGACTGGAATGTACATGGTCACCATTTATCTATGTAACATCTAATACAAAATCAGAATTAGATTCATTACTAAAAGATAATAATTTAATTTCATATTTTGTTAAAAATTATTCCTATGAATGCGAGTATGAATATCCATAGTCAGCCCCAAAGAAAAATGAAGTTTTAAAACCAAATAATTGCTGGTATAATTACTGCAAATGAATGATGTTCATTTATTCTAGTTTCTTTGCGTAGCCCCCCATTCCCGTAAAGTCAAATGAAACACACGATTCATCTCCGACTACCCAAGCATCATGCCCTGGGGGTATTACCGCTGTATCTCCTGGTCCCCCTTCAATTTCTGTACCATCATTCATTCTAACTTTCATCCTTCCAGAGATTATAACTATAGTATGTGGAGCCTGACAACTGTCTGTTTTAACTAGTGGTTTTACACACTTGCTCCAACTCCAACCTGGCTCAAATGTTGCTCTACCAATTATAACATCACCAAGGTTTACAACCTCTACCTTTCCCTTTTCAAAGGTTCTTACTTCATCAGGCGAGTCAAAACTTTTTCCCAATATTTTTGTTTCTGATGACATATCTATTATCAAAAGTAGGTTTGCAATAACGTGATTATAAGCATTGTTTTATATCTACTTCACATCTTATATCTCAGATTCGGCAGAAATCGGGGTAATATCCACCCGTGTTCGAGAAGAGTTCCCTTTTTTGAGGAAATGTAGTAAAGGTGTGTACAAAAATCCGACAAATAGAGTCGTGTCATTGTATTCTAACTTTTTAAACATGATATTATTTTCAGTATTACGAGTCGAGAATGTTATCTCAGTAATATTGTGAAGTATAATTGACACTTACCATTATAATTCAAAATAAATAGATATGGTATGAATAAAAATCATAATTCTTTACCGCTTTATAGTCTTTCAACATCAGTTATTTTCTTTACCTCATCCATACCATTTGTTGGTATGATTACTGAAGTGTTTGCCGATGAGGGGGTAATAGACACCATCGGCATTGGAAGTAATCCATTTGGGGTTGCATACAACTCTGACAATAATGATATCTATGTGACAAACAGTGGTTCAGACACCGTTTCTGTTATAGATGGAGACACCAACAAAGTCACAGACACCATCGGTGGTGGAATTATTCCAACTGGAATTGCTTACAACTCTGACAATAATGATATCTATGTGACAAACAGTGGTTCAGACACCGTTT
>JAKDMR010000514.1 GCA_030452275.1 Candidatus Nitrosocosmicus sp.
GCTTTTTGTCACTTATCATAACAAGGGGGTAATTTGCGCTCAAGTTAACAGCACCAAATTGATTGAGTTTAAGTTTATATACTGCTCCTGGAAGCATAAGTCATTGAAATACCTAATTACAGTATTTATTTTGGCCATTGGATTGTTGAGCTTGTTTTCGGTCTTAACATACAGTGTACCATCTGCATCTGCACTCAGATGTGATTTTCATACAAATCCATACGGTGGTGGATATTTGGATAACTGCCAACCTCCTGGTCAACTTGAAAGAAGTATGCCAACATCATGGCCATGGTCTTCCCAACTAAACGCGGACAATAATATTATTATGCTGAATCCTCAACCATTACCTCCAGTTGACTGTCCCATGTGCGGCGCCGTCGTCCTTGATAAATCCATATTCGAGATTGCTCCAGAAATTAAGATAACTCCACAAAAAGATGGATCAATTTTACTTAGCACTTCCAACTCAACGGAAGTTGTTCCTAATTCAAGCCTCATAAATTCAACCTCATATCTAACTAGTGGTTAATCTTTATTTTTCATCCTTTTTAATTCCGTGCAAAACGAGAACATAGATTATTTTCATATCCATATCTTTTAAGCCCATCTAAATAACCTAAATTTAAAATCAATTCCGTATCTCATAATTGAAAATCATTTAATTATTATTTTGCGACAAGTAGAAACATGTTTTCTCCAGTCTAAATCCTTTTGTCTTACTAATATATATCGGTACATTAACCCTGCTGATGATTCTTTTCCTGCTAATCCCTCTTTGAAAGTAGATCATGTTCACCTTAAAGTATCCAATTTGCAGAATTCCATATTTTTTATCAATCAATTCTTGGGTTTAGTGTTTTGGAGAGCGAATCAAGTGGAAATATTGTATATATGGGGACTTTAGAATCGACAGACGGAAAGTCACCACCATTACTGAATCTTAGTCAAATTGATAAGGACAAAAATACATATCGTCCTAACGGCATAAAAAGGGAAGCCGGGCTTTACCATTTTGCGATATTGCTACCTGAGTGGAAATACCTAGTATCAGTTCTTCACCATATTCAAGATATCCTGGACCCACAATATTACGGAGGTATGGCTGACCATGTTGTCTCTGAATCCATCTATCTCCATGATCCTAACTAACGGAATCAAGGTTCATAGAGACCGAATACCCTCAAAATGGAAAATGACAGGCGAGTCTGCTATTAACATAGATTTTCGTTAGTAGTAGTGGCATTGTCCTGAGCTAAAACCGATTGCGATACATCAATATTAACTGATAATATGACCGGAGTTGGCAAAAGGATTAACAGAATTGAAATGGCACATAACATTTTCTCAGATTAATCTTTAGCATACTTTGAATTTATCACGATATGTTAAATACTTCTTACTAGCTATTATCTAACCTTACTACTTAATTTTCCTAAATGAAATTATCTACGAACTATTCTGCAAGCAAAAGGTGACCGTAGTCCTATTGTTTAGCTACTTTCAGTACTATACGTGTTTAGGCATTCTCACAGTGATTTTTTGGATATAGTCAAACAATGAATTTTATATTTTGGTAAAAAAGGAGAAAATAAAGTATGTAAAATCTACTTTATTGTGTTAATGATGTCACAATTCCGTATAATGGAAGACTGAATAAGCCCTCTGTTTCTTCGTGACTTATGGTTAAACTCACTATATTGCCATTTAACAAATATAATACAACTGGAACGTCATCAAATGCTGTTTCATTATTAATTTCTACGTCTGCAGTTCCTGTAAATGAAGTGTTATTACCCTCTAATTGTATAGAATCACTAGAAGTGTCTAAAGGTCCAGCGTCATTTACTCCATTGATTGAGAAAGTGCCATCAACTACTCCAGCCAGAGTATACGAATTTGCATTCCAAGTAAAGTTCTCTAGTTGACCGTCACCAACAGTAAAGCTCCAGTTGCCACCAATGACTGATCCAGTAGTTGGTCCTAATGATGATTCATTATTTGATGCAGGGACCTGAGTTATGCTTGGTGGTAATGTGAGTATTTGACCTGTGTATCCTGTTGCAGAGAAGCTATCTACACCTTCTCCAGTTGTTTGAGCTGATACAGATTGCAATATATTGCTATTTCCTATTGCTAGATTTGCTGCTAAAAGTATTGGTAGGACAAGTAACAACAGGTTCGTATATTTTTGAGTAATGTATCTATTCATAGTATTAATCTTCTAGTATAACATTATAT
>JAKDMR010000515.1 GCA_030452275.1 Candidatus Nitrosocosmicus sp.
ATAGAAGAACCGGAAGTGAAATGATTAGAGGGCAAGGAATTAGGATACAAAGCAGTTATTCATAATAATGCTAAAAGAAGGATTTTTATCATCAGTAAAATTAGAATACTTTTCAAATTCTGGTATTGTTTGATGCAAAATTTTCTGTGGATACACAGACGTTTTTCACTATATAGTATAATTTTCACTATATAGTATAATTGTCAAATTTTACCATTTTTAGTTTATAAAAACATATTTGAGGTCAATTCCTCAACACAATAAATATCTACCTTGAAATCAGATAACTTTGTCCATCACTAGACAAATCTTTCAGTTTGTGCATTATCATCCAATTACTTTGTTATTGACTTTATAATATTCTGCGAAAAAGATGTATTTAGTCACATTTTCAAAATGATGTTTAATAGAAATGCAGGTCATTTCCAATATATAGTTAAAGTTACACTGGTTCTTTTATCAAGCATTTAGGGAATGAAATATTTTCTAGAACAATGTCATAAATTTCATGTATCCCAATGAGACACAAATAATGGAATTCAAATACGGATATTCATAATTTAACTAAGAGCCTATCCCAAAATTCGATAGAAATATAGCTCCTTTCCTATCTTTTTAAACTGTGATCTGTGTCCAGACGAAGGAAGAGAAAGTGAGAAATGATCAAGTTACTACATCTCATCCTACTATTATAACCATTCCAGACAAATTATGGGATGAGTTTAAGAAGATACTACCTAGAGAAAAGCTACCAAAGACCGTGGGTAGACCGATTGTACCATACAGAAAGGTACTTGATGGAATATTCTATATCCTTAGAACAGGTTGTCAGTGGAAAATGCTTCCAAAAGAATATGGCTCTGGTTCTGTATGTCATAGGAGATTTCAGCAGTGGAATAAACTTGATGTATTCAAGAATGCATGGATCAAACTATTGAAAGTTTATGATGAAAAGATTGAAATCAACTGGACCTGGCAATCTATTGATTCCATATCTATAAAGTCACCTTTAGGGGGGACAAGACTGCAGGACATAATCCTACGGACAGAAGCAAACTAGGCACAAAAAGACATATTCTGACAGAGAAGAGAGGTATTCCATTATCGGTTGTGATATCACCTGCCAGTACCCATGACATAAAACTGGTAACAGAGGTAGTTGATAATACAGTCATCAAAAGGCCAAAATCATTATCCAGATCCAAATCAAGATCAAGACGACAAAGACGACGATTGCTGCAGCATCTGTGTCTAGACAAAGAATATAAATCTATAGAAGAGGAACAAAAATTAATCAAACGAGGCTATATCTTGCATATACCAATCAAGAAGAAGAAGAAGAAAAAGAAGAAAGGAGGAGAAGATAGTGAAGAAATAGCAATACCAAATCGTAAAAAATATTCAGCAAAAAGATGGGTTGTATATAGAAAGAACAAACTCATGGCACAATAGGTTTGGGAAACTTTTCACAAGGTATGAAAAGAAGGATGAAAACTACCTTGGGTTGGTACAGTTCTCTTGTTGTATGATAATCTATAGAAAGATAATTTTGGGATAGGCTCTTATTTCCTACTATTCCTTGGCTCCCTTTATCCTTACTATTCCTTTATTGTCTTTTTATGTTATACCCCTCGCTCACGCTCGCCATTTTGCTCTGTAAGATATTCATCCTATTCTATCTCTTCCATCCTTCTTTCTCAGTTAGATTCTTTATAAGATATTTCCGTTAGTAAAGAATCCAACACCGGCCTTATCCTCTTCGTTATTATTTTGTTTATATCGGGTCTATAGTAATGATTGACAAATATCGAACTGTTGATCCTTTCTTACAGTAAGTCTATAATTTCTCATGACTCATATTATATTCCTACTAATAAAGAAATATGAGAAGTTAATTAAAATCAATCAAACTAGTTCAACCTAACTTGATCATAAAACCTATCCAACTTATTTCTTATCTCATCGAATTTACTCATTGCTGGTCTGTAGTAATGCCTTACAAATACAGAATCTGGAATCCTTCCTTGCAATAAATCAATCAATTCAGGTTCTATTCCTTCATTTCTCAGGAAGGTAGCGAATATTTTCCTCACTTGACTCTGTATTCGCTAAGTATCCAATATTATATTTTTTTATTATTATTAGGAAAGGGGCTCTGCTCGCATAACGATAAGCCTATAGCTTGAAGATGCTCTATCTCATATGTGATTAACAGAAACAGAACACCTTCAAAGCA
>JAKDMR010000063.1 GCA_030452275.1 Candidatus Nitrosocosmicus sp.
AATATTATGATTGATATGGTCATGGTGGGTAATTATATCCAAAAATATATACCTAAAAGGACGGACATAGCAATATCAAATAACCAAGACAAAAATAGACAGGAATTGCCTTCTTGCTCTATTCTGGCATGTCATGCCTATCCTGTATCCAGATGTACCATATGTTCTAGTTATTGCTGCTATAACCATGTATATGGACATAATCATTCAGTGGACAATTTTGAAATACTCAAGTAATTTCAATCCATCATGATTCAAACCTTCTTTTTATGAATGATTAGTGGTTAAATAGCATGTTATACAATTAATTATCCTTTTACAGGATATAACTATAAATTCAAAGAAAATGCGTTATATTCAATAAGAGCACACTAAATTTAACACTTATATTTTCTTTTGAGACTAAAATAATCCATCCCTGCTTTGGATTAGGAATTGGATATTTTTTTACTATGTATATCTGACAATCGTAATTAGTCTAAAGATCAGGTTGGAATTGAATCAAATAATATTAACTAATAGCAGCATACTTCTATAAAATTGATGTAGAAAAATATATCTATACTAAACTAAGTATTATATATCATAAAATAAAAGGTACGTTGCATGAATAAATTCAACGCATTCGTATTCTTAAGTATCGTAGCAGTCGCCTCAATATTTGCAGGAGTAGCAATGGTAACACCAGCAGTAGCACAAGATAATATGACAATGTCAATGGATAACTCATCTATGCCAATGGGTGACATGGGTAATATGACAATGTCAATGGATAATTCTACCGGTTTGAGCGGTAATTCAACTACTCAGTAGATAGAATCGTTTTAAAATACTATAAACATTTTTTTATTATTAGATTAGTTTTGTAATCAGATCATTAGTTGGTTCCTTGTATATAGCGACAAGGTGCAAATAAACTATGCGCATTATTTTTTTTAATATTTGTTTTATTAATAAATATGAACGGCATATACAATAGGAGAATTCCTAGTACAATAATATACCGTACAATTATTTTCTTTTTGCAAATAATACACATGAACTAATAATAGATGTCAAGGCACAGATTCTCAAATTGCAACCTCTTACTAATCAAGTCGATGGATCTTCAGATAGTCATCAAATCATATTTGTTCGTGCGGGATTGCAATTTCAACAATATCGAATTGACGATGAGGAAATGGATAAGATAATATCGAGGATAAGATAATATCGATCTATCATGAAAATCCAGTAATTATAAGGTTCCACTATACAAGTTATTTTTATATAAAAACAGAACAATATCAAGATATCCAAATAGGATAAACTTGTTTGTGGGTAATAATCACGTTTATATAAAAAGTAAAGCTTATTGTTCTTCTGTATCCTCCTGTAGTTCTTCACTAATTATCTGTCCTCGTATCTCTCCGTTAGGATTCTGTTGAGTATGTATATTAGCATAGGCATTTCCGTCGTTGAAAGCATCTACTAAATCAGAAATTTGCAAACTTTCCAGAGGGCCTGAAAGATCGTCTGAGTTAATTGTTCCACTTTCTGATATTTCATCCTGAGGCGAATCAAATTCAAATAAAGTAACTACCACTGGTCCATTCTGACCTTCAATTCCAAAATGAATATGTCCTGCTGTTGCTGCTTCTATGTCAGTGGCAGTAATAGTATAATCAATACCATCTTCATCATTAGATGGACTGAAATCTGCAATTCCTGCTGCTTGTGTGTTCACCAGCGGAACCTCTTGATCTCCTGAAAGAACTGTACTGTATTCTACATTGCTGCTATCATTATTATCGTCATTACCATTGTTGTCGTTGTTATTGGTATTGGTATTGGTATTTGTGTCGTTAGCCTGTGCAAAAGATTGAGATATTGTAACCGAGGATCCTATTCCAAATAACCCCAAGACCAATACTGTTATTATTGATGATACAAACAATGGTTTTGTATTTCTTCTATTCATTAGCATAAATTGAATATAATAATATATAACTAATATCTATGTATGAAGGATGTTAGGATTCCTGTTTTTGTAACTAAATTTATCTTAAAGGGTTTAAATTATCTTATTATTAATAGATGGTTCTCATTGTTATGATTACACTTATTTGACTATATCCACGTCCAAAAGGGGTAGATTCTACCCTATTCTCGACGCTACTTTTTCAATGATGATTGGTTTTCAATCACTCAATGCCGAACCAGTTACAATGGATATAAATAAAGCTATAGATCCAGGACCTGGATTTGGTGCAGAAAAGATAGGGACGCTCTCAATCGATGCTCAAAATAATATATTAGATATTTCAGTAAATATGACTGCAACACCCAAACAAGATAAAGTCTTTGAAGCATGGCTGGTCGAAGCAGATGGTTCTAGCTACAAGTTAAGCTTAGGTTTACTAGTAGGAGGTAACTTGAAAGCCTCAGATAACATAGTGAATCCACATACCAATACGGAGTCTATTACAACTGAAGAGGCAGCTGATGATGTTGACCCTAATGCAGTAGGTACATATGGTGGAGCTGAAATTACAGGCACCATTTGGACAATAAACAGTTCTTTTTTTAGTTTAGGACATCTCATTTAATTTTTTATTCCTATCTTTGGAGCATTGAAATCATGTCGATTGGATTAAAATAAAAAGCAAGTATTCAATCATTATGAAATCAATATTTAACTCATCAAACTTACACCTTAAATAATTATTAGTAACAGTTCACATCCGTGAGGATTAAGTTCTTAGTTGTAGTAGGGCTTAAATTATTATACTAGAACTAGTGATTATTTGAGTGACTCATTTTTGGTAAACTAAATATAAAGGTAGATCCTATACCATCTTGGTTATTAAAAGCCCAAATTTTGCCACCCAGAGCCTCAACCAATTTTTTGCTGATATAGAGCCCAAGTCCTGTACCTACATCTGAATCCGTATTGAATTTCTCAAATAATCTAGGTAAGATAGATGGAGATATTCCTTTACCTGAGTCTGATATAGCTATGTATATTTGCTCTGTTTTATATTCATTTGATTTGTTGGGCCTCATGTTACCTGGAGGGAATTTACTTTTTTTCATATTCCGAATTATCTTTTTATTTTCTTGGATAGCAATGTTCCCATAAAGTAGTATGTCTAAACTTCCACCATTTTTAGAAAATTTGATAGCATTATCAATCAAGTTGTTCAATATTTGGTTTAGCCTGGACCTGTCTGTATGGACCCAATAGTGCTCACCTAATAACGTATCATTGATAAAATTAACTTTGATATTCTTTTCTTTTATCCTTTGATCAAGATGAAAGCTAACAATATCATTAATCTCTTTCACTAAATCTACTCTTTCTTTTTGTAGCATTATCATGTTTTTTTGGTTAGAATCTATCCTTGCTACATCCAAAAGATTATTTATTAAATTCTCTAACCTTGTTGCGTTCCTAGAAATACTTTCATGGTGGTCAAAAAGTTTTTTATGAATTCTTTCTAATTCTTGTTGTTGTAGTTCATTTCTATATTTTAGTAAATGATCAAACAGTTCATCATCCATTTCTGTATACCCTGTTATGGCTTGCGTAGGTGTTCGTAGTTCATGTGCTGCAGTGTTAATAAATTCTCGTTCTATTTGCTCACTTTCAACTAGTTTTTCATTCGCAGTTCTTAAATTATGATATAACTCTGCCTGATCCCAAAGGCTATCAAATATAGATACGTATGATAAAACTGTGGGTCTACTGGTAGAATATGTGGATAATCCTGAAGCCTCTCTAAATGTTTGTTTTGAGTCATCACTTAGTTCCACAGTAAGTAAAAACTTTTTATCAACAACGAGGATTGTTGACTTTATCCTCTGTGACTTTGCTATTTCTCTTACGATAATATTTCCATATTGTTCATTGTTTTCTTGCTTATTAGATAAGAATAAAAAATTTTGAATATCTCTGTTTAAAGGTGACATGATACTTATGCCTATATGCTCGTTTCTTTGTCGATTCAATAATTCAATAAATAGCCCCTGTCTCGTTAATGTGCCAATAGATGGAAACATTATTAGGATTTCCTCTTTCGCATTATTTATCAAGTTTGAAAATATTCTTTCTGCCTCACTGGGATCTTCTATCACTAGTGTAGTTTGAGTAACTTGATAATGCGTTTTTTCTTCAGAATGTAAGGTTGTCTTGATATTCGATGGGAGTGGATATAGTTTATCTTTTTCTGTTGAGAAGGTCGAAGAATCCTCTTTTACAATCATAGGATCGAATTTTTCATGATCGTGTGAATGTGTCAATTCCCATCAAACAACACGATATAGAATTTCATATGATAAATATCTTTATTATCTATCGTGATGGATTTAGAATCATTAAGAATTAGGAGTTTATGATTGCCAATGGACCATCTGCTTGGATATCAAATATTACCATTGGATGCTGTGAGAATATTATTCTCCAAGGGGTTCAATATCGAGAAGAATTCCCTTCCTAACAAGTCTATAGAACAGAGTGCGAATATTTTTATGTGATAATTGAATAGTACGTCTTTAGACATGAGATGAACCTAGAATTTATAAAAAATGTCGAAACAATTAAAATGGAAAAAATAAGAGACGCCCTTGAATGATTTTATTCAAATTATGAATACTTTGAAAAGTATTACCCAAGTAAACATGTTGCAATAAAAAATAAACAGTAATAGACTGTGATGAAAACCTAGATACGTTATTAGAAAGATTACAAATAAAAGATTATGATGACTATATTGCTATTGAATTTGTATATCCATAATGTAAAAATACAATACATCAATGAATTATGCTCTTGCACTACTACTGTCCTAAAACTTAAAATGTAAAAGATGTTTAGACTACACCAAAAAAATAGAAATGATGAATAATTTTTCAATTATAATTGAGAAGTCCCATTCTGTAACAAACTAGGTTGTCTTTTTGAATACATATAAAAGTGAATCGTTTTTAAAATATACGTGAATTCGATAAATACTCGGGATATCGAAATTTATCCCGATAAAACAATTATTACTTTATACGAATCTAATATCCTATAGAAACTATCGCTTTACAATTGGACTTGAGTACCCAAGAAGTATACGAGAAGATAAAGGAGCATCAAATCATAAACAAAGAGAAAGAAGAGTCAATTCTTCAAGCCTCTAAAGTGCCTAAGTTAGGCATGTTATTGGTAGATACTGTTTTTGATACCGAATCCGCAATCAAAGATGCTCAAAAAAGAACATGGTACAACATAAAAGTGAAATCAGAATTCAACATTTCTCAGGAAAAAACGCAAGAACTCCTGGAGAGTTTTATCGGTACAAATGTTACACTGGTAATATTTCACGTAGATCTTGTAGGCTCTACAGATCTTTCAATGAATTTACCTCTTAAACGATTAATACCAATAATACAGGCATTTACTCAAGAAATGTCTCTGGTTATAGAGGCTTATGGCGGATATGTCTTTAAGTATGTTGGAGACGCAATATTGTCTTTCTTTTTTACAGAAAAGGATAATGTGTATCTTCCATGTACTAACGCTGTTAGCTGTGCCTATTCTATGGTAAAGGTTGTTCAAGAAGGCATGAACAGGATTTTAGAAGCAAATGGTTATCCTGATTTAGGTATAAGGATTGGCATCGATATAGGAGAAAATGCAATAGTCCAATATGGTTTAAGACCTGAGGCAGTAACCACTACTAATAAAAATCTACGTGATACGAATACAAAGAAACCTAATGATTTATCTAATCCAGATGGTATTAACGACGAAAAAAATAATGTTAATGTTATTGTACATAAAAAACCACACTTGGATATTCTAGGATATACGATAAACATTGCTTCAAAAATGACAAATTTTGCTAAACCAAATCAAATAATAATAGGAGAAGAAGTTTATCTAAATCTTGATGCGAAAACCAAAAGAAAATTCAAGAACCTAGATATTGGAAATACAGGATGGATTTATATAAATAACTCAACTGGAAATACTTATGAATTATTTGTAAGTAATTAAATTCTAATCATTTCTTTCAATATTTATGTTGTATAATATTATCTACTCAAATATTTATATTGTAGCAGATCCCATATACCTCATGGATTCGATCATGCATCATATTGAATATTTTTGTAGAGAATCCAATAGGTCAATTCGAATTATAGAATAAAGGATAAAAGCATGATTCAATCAATAATCTCGTTTGAGTTCTACAAAAGATCTGAAAATGATCATGTGGTGATAAGAATAATAAGAAATATTGCATTAATTTTTTTCAATATGAAAAGTATTTCCAAATTATACGAAGACTAAATCTTAAAATCCGGAACTTGATAACCTCTTCTCTCAGGTAACGTTTCAAAAGAGGATTTGAGTTTTTCAACCAAACCAGATAAAAGACGATTATCTGCTTGATAGAAATTATCCCGGTCTTCTTTAGGCTCCCAAAAAAGTAAGGACTATAGATTCTGAAGGGTATTCTAAACTGTCCATTACTATAAACCCATTCATCTTGCTTTCTTGTGGTTAAATCTCTCTAAAAAACTCTAAAATCGCCTTTATACTATCGTCTCTTTTACCATGTTTAAGCAGAACTTTATTATGTTTTACCTATTGCATTATATCCTTTGTATTTTAAACTTCAAAATAACCATCGCTTATAATTAAAACCATTCGTCACATGACTACTTTCACAAGGGATTATTACTGCGAACAAGGCAGTAGTTCAGATCTTGGCGTTTTATTTGATGAAGTAAAAAGTAATGGATTGATTAAATACATATTGAGATTCAAAACCGCGTTGCTAGATTATTATCGCCTAGACCCATTCAAAAATTACAATATAAATCGTAAAATTAGTAAATAGTTCTTTATATAGTATGTTATTTAATAGTTTTTGCATTGATAATCCATATAAATGCAAAATTTTGTATTAACCGCAATATTATGACGATCGTATTATTTGGACTAATACTTTTGTCAGTAGTTCCGGGGATGTTTAGTAGTTTTTATGCAACTACCACCGCCACTAATATTGTTCAAACTGTAATGGCACAAGGAGAAGATCCATTTCCTTTGATTAATGAAACTTTAACACCAGCACAACAGCAAGCTCGTGAGCAACTTTTGAATAATGAGGGTTTATCAGTAAATGCATTAGCAAGAAATCTTAGTGCTCCTTTAAACCTTCTTTATGGGCCTGATGATGCACTCTGGATCACAGAAAGGGTAGGAAAGGACATTTTACGAGTAGACCCAACCAATGGTACAAAGCTTAGCACTCTGCCTATCCCTAACGCTAACCAATCTAAGGGCCAGGATGGTGTTCTGGGAATGGCATTTGACCCCGACTTTGCCAACACACATCATATTTATGTTGCCTATACCTATGAGCAAGACTCTCGTAGTGAAGGAGGAGTACCTGAGCTCAAAACCAAAATTACTCGGTTCACATACGATCCGTCTATTAACAATATTAGTAGGCCATTAGACCTAATTAGTGGTCTTTCAGGAAGCGGTGATCATAATTCAGGACGTATGATATTTGGACTTGATGGCAAGCTTTACTATACCATAGGAGACCAAGGTAAAAACCAACTGGCTTTAGCCTGTTTGAACAACATGGCACAGCATCTTCCAACCGCTGAAGAGGTGGCAGCCGAGAATTGGAGTACATATGAAGGCAAAGTACTTCGCATGAATCCAGATGGCTCAATCCCTGAAGACAACCCGGTCATTAATGGAGTCCAAAGTCACGTCTACACATATGGTCACCGTAATGCCCAAGGTATAGCAGTTGGCCCTACAGGTGATATCTACGTTGCAGAGCATGGTGATAATTCTGATGACGAAGTTAACCGTTTGATAGCAGGCGGAAACTATGGATGGCCCTATGTATCAGGCTATAATGACGACAAAGCATATCAGTACTATAACTGGTCGGCTGCAGAGAACTGTAGTGAGCTAACATTTAATGATGTTGCACCTGCGCCCGCTGGCGTAACCGTAAAAAATGAAAGTCAATTCAACGCAACAAATTTCGTCCCTCCAATCCAAACGTTTTACACGGTAGATAAAGGTTTTAACTTTACAGAGGCAGCCAAGTCATGCGGAGAGATGGCATCTACATGCTATCCAACCGTTGCACCGTCAAGCTTGCGTCTTTATACTTCAGATGTTTTTCCAGGATGGGAGAATAACTTACTAATGACTACATTAAAGGCAGGTAAGATCTTTAAAATAACTTTAGGCGATAACGGTACGGCCGTATCAGGTGAGCCAGAAGAACTCTTCCGCTCAGAGAATCGTTACCGTGACATGGCCTTTGGTCCGGATGGAAGTACCATTTATGTAATTACGGACATGAGAGGTCCAGTACAAGCCATGAAAGACGGCCCAATCACGCCGACCTTAACTCTGTGGAGCCCGGGCGCGCTCCTAGCATTCAAGTATGTGGGAGGCAACTCGACTATACAGTAGGCACAATATCTTTAACCCCTTCCAACCCTTTTTCTATACCATAAAACCATAAAACAAGACATCATAAAAAATTATACTTTCTTTCGGTGGGCAGATGAAGGTTGGATTAAACTTGTATTAAGAATTTGATAATCTCTCATAAATGGAAGGTAGATGGTAATAATGTGGTTTTATACGAGATGGCTGGAAATACCGATTCTTTTATGATTATTTGAATTAAGATTTTTTTAATCCGATGATGCCATTCACCGTTCGAATGAATCTTTGATAGAATTACTAATGATTTAGAATATGGCCTTGTCCGATTTTATGAAATCGAAATTTAGATAGGCAGGTTATTCTTTCATTTCCCTTTAGTTACATATTTTAGTCGTGATTGTGTCTAGTTGTTATTGTCCCTTAAAGAAGATTTAATCGTAAAGATACTAGAAATCTCTAAAGAAGGCATCGCAAAATCAAAAATTTTTGAATCTTTAACTTATGTCTCTAAAAGTCAAATTAACAGAACATTAGCCTACATAGTGGATAATCGTATGTTACAATTTACAGAAACTAATTTACAATATATAACAACTGATAAAGGACTTTCGTATCTTGAAGATAGATATGACCAAAAACTATAATCCTCTAGCACCCAAAAATTGCATTTTTTGAAATATCTCAGGTAACAGAACATTCCATCCATATCCTATATATACCATTTAACACAAGTAAATAAACAAAGTTTATAGCTAGTGTGGTTGCA
>JAKDMR010000516.1 GCA_030452275.1 Candidatus Nitrosocosmicus sp.
AAAGTTTAGCACAACTGGTTTTATTTCCACTGGGAGGTTTTTTAATAATAACTATATGTATAAAGATATCTAGTAAAGGTAACCAAACTTAATGTTCCTGTTATCAAATAAGATAGAAAAAATGAATATAATAATTATCTATAAAAATATAAATAAATTTTCGTATAACTAGCACACAATTGGTTCATAAACCTTTCCAAGAAAAGAAGATATTTTCACAATATCTCTTCTCTATATTCCTTTTATTTGGATTATTTATTGTAATTTCTATGACATTGTCCTATCCTGTTAATAATGTTGAAGCTCAAAATGAATCTATAACCGACTCTGAAGCCCTGTCTTATTTTTCAAATCCATCCAGTTTTGTGAATAAGAAAGTTAATTTCACCGGACAAATATTGACAGTTCCTCAACCTGACGGTAGTGGTAAATTCTTGCTACAAATGTATCAAGGCGGCGATGAAAATAGAAATACAATGGTATCCAGTTCAACTCCAATACAATTTAATGAAAATGAATGTATAAGAGTGATTGGAATTTCACAACCAATAATCGAATACCAAAATGCGTTTGGAGCTAAATTAACTTCTGCATCCATCTTAGCCGATTCTATTCAAAAAGTTGATTGTGCTCAGTCTCTTGAACCAGCTGTAAAAGTCATTAATGTTGGTCAAACTATGGAGAGTGATGGAGCTTTTATGTCGTTAGATAAATTAGAATTTTCCGAATCAAACACTAGAGCTTACTTAACAATCCAGAATATTGATTCCTCAGAGGATTTGATGTTTAATGAATATAATTCGAGAGCTATCCAAGGAAATACACAATATATGGTGATTAATAACTACGATACTAATTATCCTAAGATAGCTTCTGTAATTCCAGCAGGAGTAGAAGAAAAAGGTGTCGTATTGTTTGAGCCTTTAGATTTAACACAAGATACAGCTCAATTTAGGTTTGATACTACCAAAGGTTTTAATAATATTAGATTTGATTTTGAAACCATTTTATCTCCTGATAGATATCTTCGACAGATTGAATTATTGGGCGGTCCCGATTCTACCGATCCATTTACTTGGATTAAGATAGGTGACATTTACTTTGATGTAGGAAACTATACGGAATCTTTAAGATATTATGATAAAGTCCTAAAAGAGTATCCTGAAACTCCAGAGGTATTATGGAATAAGGTTGATACTTTGGATATGATTGGTAACGTAACAGGAGCACAATACTACTATGATAAGGCAATCGCTTTGGATCCAAATCTTCGTGAAGCTTCTGATCCAGGTAAACTCAAATTTAATGCAGAAGGATGATATTTCGAGATATACAAATAATATTGCGAATGAGTTTAAAAATGAATAGAAAAAAGAGATAGAATCTTGTTTAATAAAATTTTATATAGTTTTTAATATTGAGGTATTAAAAATGACATGCAAGTCTATTCAATTAAAATTACAAAAATATTACTTGGCAACAGCCTCGGTTTTTGTGGTGTTTGGATTATTAAATTCTCAAAGTATTTATGGTGCACCCGATTTCGAACAAAAAACTTTAGCAAGAGTTGATTCGACACTAGATGAACTAGTAACTGCATGTTCACAAGATACTACTTCTTTTAGAGAAGTATGCACCGATAGAATAGAAGAATCATGGTGGACAACATGCGCTGTTTATTATGACAAGCTTGATACTTGCAAATATGGAAAAGTGGAAAACTATCTAAAAGGTGAAGGAAGACCTACTTAAGAATTAACTTTCTTGTTATTTTGACAAATTCAATGTTATGAAGAATTCCTTTATAGCGTCTTAGATTTATTTTGTCTGTAGTTTATTGATGTCATATTCATAAAATATTAAATCTAACGATGCAAATTAAAGATTAATTGGTTAAGAAATCTTTCACGTCTTCTTCAAAATCAAAAATTGATCCCATATCCGTTAATTATACTATTGAAAATCCAATAGCAGAAAAGAATACATCTAAAAAGCCAAATCAGATCGCAATGGACAACATAATACTATCTGAAATCAACAATAAATGCCTAAGAAATTTTGATACTTTAGAAGAAGCACAAGAATCTGCAAACAATCTAGGAAATATAAAAATAAATCCAAATAATGCAGCAGGTAATTTTCTACTACAAGAATATGAATGTATAAAACGCATCCTTGTAATAGATCTCTTGCGCAATTAGTCAAAAGAGCTTTATTTCTGTCTAGTGTATGT
>JAKDMR010000517.1 GCA_030452275.1 Candidatus Nitrosocosmicus sp.
TCAATAGGAATGATTTAATAATTTCAAAACAAATATTAAAGGAGATTAATAGCAGGCTAAAGTTTCTATCAGATGTGGGTTTGAGTTATCTGAACTTGAATAGGAATGCAGGTACGTTATCAGGTGGCGAATCACAAAGAATCAGATTAGCTACACAGATTGGAACTAATCTAACCGGTGTGCTATATGTTTTGGATGAACCAACTATTGGACTACATCAGAGAGATAATAACCTGTTGATAAACACGCTCTTCAAATTGAGAGAAATCGGAAATACTGTTATTGTCGTAGAACATGACGAGGAAGTAATCAAAAATGCTGACTGGATTATTGATATTGGCCCTAGAGCAGGAATACATGGAGGACAAGTAGTTGCACAAGGAGAACTACACGAGATACTGGAAAGTAAGGAATCCCTGACCGCAGATTTTTTAGTCGGAAATAAAATTGTTAATGAAAATCTTCAACGCAAACTTATTGGAGACAGATTTATCAAGGTTTTTGGAGCAAATGAGAACAACCTTAAAGATATTAATCCCATTTTTCCATTAGGTGTTATTACGGTAGTTACAGGTGTTTCTGGATCCGGGAAATCTACTCTCGTAAACGATATACTGTTTAACTATTTAACTAACTATTTTTATAAGTCCAAATCAAGAGTCGGAAAGCATCATAAGATTGCCGGAATAGAGAACATTGACAAAGTTATAGGGATAGATCAATCTCCAATTGGTAGAACGCCACGATCTAATGCTGTTACATATGTAAACGCCTTTACCTTCATAAGAGATCTATTTTCAAAAACACAATTATCAAAGGAACGTGGATATAAGATGGGAAGATTTTCATTCAATTTGCCTGGCGGCAGATGCGATATGTGTGACGGAGCCGGCGTCAGAAAAATAGAAATGCAATTCCTACCTGATGTATATATTACGTGTGACCAATGCAAGGGATCCAGATACAATAGTGAAACTTTGGCAGTCCAATATAAAGGAAAAAGCATTTCGGAAGTTCTAAATATGACTGTGGAGGAAGCATTAGAGTTCTTTAAAAACAATACTCCTATTCGAAACAAGCTAAAGTTGTTGGATGAAGTAGGTCTTGGGTATTTACATCTAGGTCAATCCGCTACCACACTATCAGGAGGGGAGGCCCAAAGGATAAAATTAGCAACTGAACTGTCGAAGAGGGATTCAGGTAACACAATGTACATTTTAGATGAACCAACCACTGGACTGCATTTTGCTGATGTAAAGAAATTATTAAGAATATTATTCAGGTTAAGAGAACTAGGAAATACGATCATTGTAATTGAACACAATCTGGATATCATCGCTTCTGCAGACTGGATTATAGATTTAGGTCCTGAGGGTGGAAATAAAGGAGGACAAATCATAGCCACTGGAACTCCAGAAGAGATTTCAGAGAACAACTCAAGTTACACCGGACAGTATCTAAAGAAAAAAATGAGAATATTAAAAGAGAAAGAAATGGTCGTAAAGGAAAACAGGTAAATGGATATATGGTTTGGTAGTAAGGGATTATTATTAATCTAAAATAAATGATTGATAATATCAAAAGGTAAAAACGAGTTAAATTGAAAGCAAGAGAGATCAACTATACCAAATATCCTTACCCCCATAATCCCGGTGTCTATATTATGAAGGATGATAAGGAAAACATTATTTATATAGGAAAGGCAAAGGATCTCGACAAGAGAATCAAAAGTTATTTTTCCAAAAAAATTCAGAATACGCAGTATGTTAATTGGAAAACTAGAGCGCTTGTAAACAAAATTAAAAGAATAGATTACATTATCACAGACAACGAAATTGAGGCATACCTATTGGAATCAAATTTAATCAAGAAGTACAGGCCAATTTTTAATATTGAACTTAAAGATCAGCAAAGATACACTTATTTAAAAATTACAGATGAAAAATTTCCAAGACTACTAGTTACAAGGAGAAATAGAAACGGACTGTTTACGGGTCCAAAAGGAGAGATAATAGGTCCATTTGTAAAAGGTAGCTCAAGATACCTATCTGTCGGTTTATTGAGGAAAATGTTTAAGATCAGGATCTGTACCAAACTTCCAAAAAAAGAATGTTTAGAATATCATATTGGAAACTGTGACGCCCCTTGTATTAATAAGATTAGCGAAAAGCAATATAAAGTAAATATAATATCCTTAAAAAAAATATTGAAGGATAATAATACCTTAGAGAA
>JAKDMR010000518.1 GCA_030452275.1 Candidatus Nitrosocosmicus sp.
ATTTTGTTAATCCAAGCTATAAACCTTGTTCCTTTATTTGTGCTAAACGGTATATTCTCGTTTGAGTAAAATTAATTCATTAAACATGGATCAATACTTACATCACCAAATACAAACTAATTTGATTAAATATATTCAAAATTTTTCTATTGCCTCATCAGTTTATGGTTGACTTGCTGATAACCATGAATGGTTGGCTATTTGATATCTATCATCTAAAAGATAGGATGATTTTATGGATAAAAGAAAGAAACGGTGATGTAAAAAGGCTAGAGTATTTATGGCCTCCTTCAATATATGTAGCGTCAGGCCTAAAATCCGAGTTAGCAGGCTTGGTAGGGAATAGTAAAATTTCTTCCTCAATCCGGGAATGTCGATTTGAATACAAATTTGAGTATCCTTCTTCTGCTACTGTTGATCCGCGTCAAAGGCATGAAGCTTTGAGATTAACTCTGTCTGATTCACTGCAGATATTAAATTTAGCAAGACGAATAGAAAAACTCTCTAATAGATTTGGACACTATCGACTATACAATGTAAATATATCACCTGAACAGTCTCTTATATGAAAAGGATCTCTATCAACTTGGATTATACAACATAGAAGAAACAAGATCCACGGAATCAACGCGAACTAATATATATCAAATAGTTAACGATAAGAACGACGATATTGACTCATTTGATTACATTGTTCCAAATTTTAAATTTCTATTATTTGAATTAATTTCGGAGAGAAAATCAATAGGAAATAATTTTGAGGATAGGATTCTAAAGATAAAGATTATCTTTTTCGAAAAGGATAACATGATCAAAGAAGAATTTTCAATATCTGAAGAAAATGAACTTGAAACAATATTAGAATTCGCTTATGAAATTAATAGAATAGATCCTGATATTATTTTAACTAAAGGTGGAGACCAATTTTTGTTTCCACATTTACTTTACAGGGCCAAGGCCAACAAGGTTGAAAATCAGTTATTGATAAATTTGAATCGCGAATCGAATCTCGAATATTTACTAAAGAGAACAAGTTGTTTTCAAATAAAAGTATTAGATCTGATAACTTGTTCTCAACATCATACATCTCTTACGGAAAAGTGTATTTCAAACCACGACCGTTTTTTTTATACGGCCGAATTCACATCGACGTTAACAATTCATTTATTTATGGGGACAATGGATTGGAGGGATTAGCAGAATTATCCAGAGTTTGCAGAATTCCATTACAACTAGCATCAAGATCTACTATAGGGAAATGTCTAAGCAGTTTGTATTTTTATAATGCTCATAAAAAGGATATATTGATACCCTGGAAGCCTATAACGTCGGAAATCTTCAAGTCGTTTTCTGATTTATTGAATGCAGATAAAGGGGGCTTTGTTTTTGAGTCAAAACCTGGAGCATATAACAAAGTAGCAGAATTTGATTTTATATCTCTTTATCCAAATATTATGCTAAGGAAAAATGTTTCTTCAGACACAATCAATTGTACATGCTGTAAATCAGAAACGGATAACAAAGTGCCAGAACTAGAACATCTTTATCACCTGTGCAAAAAAAGGATAGGCATAGTATCTTTATCTCTTAAAACAGTTCTAGAAGGCGATTAGAATACAAAAAGAGAATAAACCTGTGTATATCTAAGAGTGATGAGTATTTAAAAAATTGTTATGACAACAGACAAACTGCTTTAAAATGGATCCTAGTTACTTCCTTTGGATATCTTGGATTTAGTAACTCAAAGTTTGGTAGGATAGATGCCCACATCATTGTATGCGCCTTTGCTAGAGATATACTAATGAAAACATCTAAAATAGCAGAGAAACACGGATTTGATGTAATTCATGGTATTGTGGATTCTATCTGGATAAGAGAAGTCGATAATATGGAATATTCATTATCGACAGCCGATTCTGCCTATCGTTATATTAATTTAAAAAGAGACATAGAGGAACAAACAGGTTTTCCCATATCCTTTGAAGGAATATACAAATGGATTGTTTTCGATTCATCTAAGATCAATCCTGACTTACCCGCCCTAAATAGATACTTTGGCGTTTTTGAAGATGGGGCCATAAAGATGAGAGGAATTGAAACAAGAAGACATGATACTCCTGAACTATTTGTCTATTTTCAAGAGGCGTTAATTAAAATAATGTCTGCTTATAACAACATTCATGAAATCACGAAATGCTTGCCAATTTTAGAGTGTATATAAAAAAATA
>JAKDMR010000519.1 GCA_030452275.1 Candidatus Nitrosocosmicus sp.
TAGCCAAACATGACCTGCTTGTGCTAAAACACTACTCATCGTTTGAAGATTTTAAAGAAAAGGTATCTTGCTATTTCAGGACAAAAAGATTTGGTCTAAACATGAGAAACTATATGCTAAGGACGGTTTAAGAACATATATGAAATGGTATAGAATGCAATTCTTTGCAGATTCCGAATTACTTGTAATATTCTATATCTTCCTACCTACATTTTCAAAGAACTCGTTCTGCATATGCTCTTGCAGTATAATGGTCAAAATCCTCTATGCTCATAAGAAAACTAAATCTCTCTACTGAACCAGGTTCATAAACTGTAAAGGGACTTGTAACGAATCTACTAGTTTCTCTTATTGTGATATTATCTGCATCATACAAGATAACATCAACTTTTATGTTCATCACATTTTCAGTAGAGTTGTTAAGTACATTTCCAGTTACAGAGGTTAACCCTGTTGTACTATCCTCTAATATAATATCCGAAATAGAGATAATTAAGACAGATGGTTGTGAACTATTTAGATTATCATCTAGCTGAGCAAAAGATAACGGAAAGAAGATTGAAAACAACAAAATTGATGAAAGTAATAATACATTCACTCCAGATATTTTATGGTACATCTGCAACTGATATCAAATAGCAAGTATAGGTTATTAAGATTCATGATCTTATATATATCGCGTCCTTATGTTTATCAAAATAATATGTAACTTTCTTTTAACATTAGGGCGAATAAAATTCATCATATATGAAAAGTAATAAAGGCTGATGATGAGCCACATCTATTATTGAACAAATCTACTTTGTAGCCTTTATTACCCATTATTTCACACCATGTCATTTAGATGTTTTTATCGCCAATTCAAAACTAAACAGTCAGTATCATGACATAAGCAAGTATAAAGTCAATGAATTTAACTAAATGGGGACGTATATTCGTTCTAGGATAACAACCTCTTACTTGCTTATGCCACACTGTATGATGAAATACAAGATACCGTTTCTGAATGGCGACAATAAATGTGTAACATGGTATTTAAAATTAGTACAAATCTTTTAAATGATAAATGAGAATTAGTCATTTGATTTTGATGACAATTTTCCAATGAATATTTAAAATTAAGTGACTTCATTGCCTCCGTCTTCTCTTTAGTCGAACGTCTGCTAATTGATTACAGATCTAGATAATTTGTTTAGCCATTTGCTTATAATTTAAGAATTGAGTCTTGAAAAATAAGGTTCAAATGTTCAACTTATGTTTAAAATAAATGGAGTTGTTTGTAAATTAAAATTATAGTAACAATTATGTTACTATAATTTTACCTACCAATGCGGGATGTAATGCACAATGATAATCAAATTCGCCTGCTGTATCGAAAGTGTGTTCATATGTTTTTCCCTGTCCTGTAAGTGCTGTTGGACCTTCTAGTCCAGAGTCAAATTGAGCACCAGCATCTGGATCACCGGGTAAACCAGATGTTACCGTATGAAATGCAACATCGTCATTTGTCCAAACAACTGTTTGACCTATTGTTACTTGCACTGGATCAGGATCATATCCATTCTCTGACATAGTGGATGACCCATTAACTATGGATACTGCCACTTTATCTCCTTGTGCAAACACTGTGTCAAAATTTCCCTGCATACTAATAGCCATTAATCCCATTATGGCCACTAAACTTACAGTAAAGTAAAGAGATTTGTTTTGCATTATAGGTAAGAAAGCAAAATACTATTTAAAGGTAATATTAGTAAAATATCCTTTTTGAAAATCTTTACTACTAATTCAATAGAATGATAAATCAAAGTTAGTATCTAATCATAAGTATGATAATAGGCAATAGTAATAGTAAAATTGGCGTTTAATGACTAGTTAGAAATGTAATAGAGGTCTCCATCTCACTTATTCAATTTCATTTATAACTTGACCTCTATTACCCAATTTATCTTGCAGCGATTTTGTAACTATGCCTTTATTTTGACCATAGTAACATATTAACTAGCAAACATACTATTTAAGCCTCGTCATTGATTCAAAATTAACAAATACATTGAGAGCCGTCTTTTAACTCAATTTTCTAGCAATAGATCTTTGCAAGGGATTGCCCACGTCGATCTTATTATTAGATATTACTTACATATCTGACAAACACTACATGATGTTAACGATCTAAAGCTAAATGATATACCATTTAGCATATATTTTCTAAACAAACATTCAATC
>JAKDMR010000520.1 GCA_030452275.1 Candidatus Nitrosocosmicus sp.
GATGTACAACACTAGTCTAATTGGTTGTATTCAAATTAGTTATTCGACAGAGCATCAGACTCTGAAAACAAAAACGACCAAAAATCTGAAGACATGTCGATGAGGTTCATTCTTATCATGATTATCGGTCTCTTGTTATAGATGATATATGGAATTGGAAAGGACGATATTATTTTAATCTTGGGTATTTATGCAGGTATGGGTTTGAATATTTCCCTATAGTTTTTGAAAGTAAAATATTCTAGAAAACCATCAAAATCGAATGTGATTTTGGTACATGTACCTCGATTATTGGCCTATTGAGAATATTCGTTTTAAAAACTAATCGAAACATCATATCGATGACTGTGTTTTAGGCAAGGTTTTGCAGCCTTTTAGAGAAATGGTGATGAATAGTTGATGGCTAATATCTAGGATTTTCGGCAAGGACAATACTGAGAACTATTCTGAATAAAGAAATGATATGTTCATGTAATGAAAAACGGTGTAAGAAGTTCTATTTTTATAGTGTTAATTCCAATTCTATGTTCTTACAAGAAGAATAGTTTGATAAAGATTGGAATTGATCCCCATCTAAAGATAGCCAATAATAAAAAGAGCCATGGTAGCTGCCATAGCAGCTCCCCAAACCAATTTATTCCAATCAAAAATCTTTTGTCCATCTAAGACTCCCATGGGTATAAGATTAAACATCGCGATCCAACCATTAAACGAAGCACCGACTGCGAAGTATGGATTATAGGAATCGTAAGTCAAAGTCAACATCAAAAACGAAAAACCCATAGCTAAATTTGTAAGCGGTCCGATAAGAGCAACTCTGCCAAATTTAGATCGGTCATTTAGCCTGACCATTACTGCACCAGGAGCTATGAACTTAAATGGCATTATTGGGAGCGCAGAAATTGCCGTCAGAATAAGACCATAGATTTCAGCTCTGAATTCTGCCCAGCTACCATAATATTGGGCCAAGAACTTGTGGGCTAATTCATGGACTAGAAAAGCACTAGTAAAAATTGCAAGGAATTGCCAAGAGAAATATCTATAATTATTCAGGGAAAGTCCCACACAAATTACAAGCGCAGTAGCCAATGAAAGATGAATGAGTTCGGTCCTTGAGGTTTTTATATTTAATAAATTCCCTATGGATCTTAAACTTGAATGATCGGATTTTTTATATTGTTTGTCGTTAAAGAGTGTATCTTGTTTTCGCTTATTGTACGAATACAAAAAAGGACATGAATGATGTATTGGATTTCTATGATTACTGCAAAAGTATTCTTTACAGTAATTACATCTAAATGGAAAACCATCCGCCAATCCACAGGTATAGCACTGAATAGGATTTTCTTTTCTTTCCGTGGTCATAGTGTATAATTAATGGATTCCACTGAGCATGAAATAGTAATCAAACATCCAGAGATAGTCAACTGTAGCCTACCACTATGATTTAGACATGATGGCACATTTAGTTCTTTACCGTCCAGATAATTGAACCTCACAATCATCATATATTATATTAGTAGGTTCAATTATATCAAATTACCTTAAAAATTACAATCAGATTCGATTTGTATGTCATATTGATGAATGCCTCTACTTCACACTAAATTTTTTAGTATTGTTTACAGATAAACGGATCTATGAAGCATCAATTTTTGAGTTTTTCATTATGAGGAAATTTCAAAATAGACATATTATTTTGTACTTGTGAGGATTTAAAGTTCTGCTTTAACAGAGTATGCATAAATAAAATATTTCGATAGTTTTATTTTAGAAACCTATGTTTGAAAATGAAATTAAGCCAAATATACTTTGTCGTTAAATATTGGGACAATAGAGAAATTAATATACCTAGTTTTAGTAAACCAGTTGTTAATAAGGAAACAACGCAGGTGCCTTAATCTTGGACTATTGAAATCCAAATAATTTCAGAATATACAGATTCACAGCTTATCACCGAGAAAATACTTGTGACATGTTATGAGTATCTATCACATCTTTTACTGTGTTATTTGAAGAGTTTGTTTCATTGATTATAGTCATTGGTAAATCAGATGTAGGACCTTGTGCTTGCATGCTTGGAATTACGGGTATTGCAAAAAGAGTCGAGGATGCTAGGAGTGCAAAAATTAATAATACACATAATTTGTTCATTTCCATTTACATCTGTATCAAAATATTTAAAACCTATCAAAAAATTTACTTGTAGTAAGAATATTTGAAATT
>JAKDMR010000521.1 GCA_030452275.1 Candidatus Nitrosocosmicus sp.
TATATTGTGTTTCAAGATAGTATGACCTGCAAGACCCACTTTAGACAAGTACCTGGGTTGGGACTCACTGCCGTGGTACCTAAAGAGTGGTTGAATAAAAAGGTCAAATTTGAATATGGAGAAAAGGAGTTTGAAACTTATGTCATGTATCGTGGAAAACGATCAATTATCCGTTTGGAACAAAAATCTCTCAGCGGAGGACCTGTTACGATTAAATTATTGGATTAAATATCAACGTGGATTTGAATATTATTACAAATAAATGATTTGTTAGAAATGTGATCATCCATTCAACTTACTGTTGAAATTTTTATGGAAATATCTTAGAATAACCAAAAATCTTAGGTTTTTGAATGTTATTTTTACATTCGCAAGACTACAATTATTCGCCGATGAATTGATTGCCTCATTTCCCTTATCCCGACTCATTAATCAATGGATTTAGCCTTAATATGGATTTTAACAATTTACCAATCAGTTAAATTATCCTATCCGAATTTATAATATCTTTTCTCTAATACAATACTATAGAAAACAATTATATTAAAAAGAAAATGATACTTTGTATGGTTCAATGGACCGTTGAATCACTATTACAGCACATGACCGATTCGGATTATACGATTCAAGGACAAAAATCTAACTCAAAATCAATAAGAAATGTCTCATCTTTACATACCGGGACAAGAGATGATGTTTCATTTTGTTCATCTGAGGAATACAAAGGCATGCTCTCTATTTCACAATCAAATGCTGGTGTAATACTTTGTAAAAAAAGTATGGAGGGGTTGGTATATCCTAATCATAAGGAAGGACAACTATTGATATTTGTTGATAATCCTAGACTTGAATTTACAAGACTTGCAAAGCGAATTACCCACGCTCTGCCTAAGGTTGGTATATCCAAAAGTTCTGTTATAGCAGATTCAGCTAAGATAGGAAGGGATTGTTATATTGGCGATTACGTAGTTATAGGTGATAATTGTACTGTCGGCAATAATGTCATTATAGAATCAAAATCAAATTTGCAAAATTGTAAAGTAGGCGATAATTGTTCCATTCAACCAAATACAACTATTGGTTCTGATGGATTTGCATTTGAAAGAGCAGGTGATACTTTAGATCTAGAAAAATTTCCTCACTATGGTAAAGTGGTGATAGAAAACGAAGTAGAAATATTTGCAAATTGTTCTATCGCACGAGGATCGCTTTCTGACACAATTATAGGACAAGGAACCAAGATTGATGCTTTATGTCATATAGCCCATAATGTTAGCATTGGAAAAAATACTGAACTAACAGCAGGAACAATAGTGGGAGGGAGTACAACCATTGGAAATAATTGCTGGTTGGGACTAAATAGTACCATAAAAAACAAGATAAATATAGGCGATCAAGTTATTGTGGGTTCAGGCAGTTCTGTTATCTATGATATTGTAGATGAAGACATTGTTGCAGGCGTACCAGCAAAATCCATAAAAAAGAAGGTAACTGCTAACAAAGAGAAACTCTTTTTGATGGCCGGACAATCAAAATCTGACTGGATGTAATAAAAACACATCTAGATTTCTACTAATCTTATACTTACTTATCGCACCTTGGTTCTAATTATTCATCAGCTTCCTCGCGTCTTTTTCCCACTTTTGGAATTAGAGGTACTATTACATCAACAGCTATTGAAATTAATGCTATGAAGTAAAGGTTAAATCCTCTTGCCATTCCGATTCTCCGGAAAACCATATACTTGCTGCTATAGTCAACTTGACTACTTTCTTATTTAAGGTATCGTCTGAATTCTTTTTGCCAAATAACTCGCCTTTTAATATTATTTGAGTCCCTTGGAATCCTATTCCAGTAACGTTCTGGGTGGAGGTCATCGACTTGGAATTTGGGTCTACCAGTTCAGAAAGGTACGTAAATATCATTAAACCTCATACTACAAAACAATGTGTTCAGATCCCTGCTGTCTTCCCTTTGATTCTCTCTGTTCCAATTAGAAGGCCGGCCTATAGGGCAATCCATTTTCTATACAAAATCAATCTCGTTTATGCTAAATAATCCTGGAACCATTGAATCTGACAACGTAATACAGTATCATCTTTAACTTCATTATTGCCCTAATGAACTAGAAATATTTTGGTTCTGGTACAAACAGACGATTTCATACTTAGATCTCTTGCGTAATTAGTCAAAAGAGCTTTATTTCTGTCTATCATATGTAAAG
>JAKDMR010000522.1 GCA_030452275.1 Candidatus Nitrosocosmicus sp.
ATTATTGTAGATTGAAAATCATTTACTAATGTATGAACTTATGTTAATCAGTATAACTTACGACCAAAGGATAAGGAATCAGGAAACAAAGTACTATAAGTTCATAAAAGTATGATTCATTATTTCCATAGAAACAATGATCTATTATTTTTTTACAAAAAAGCTATAACAACCTAGACAGTATTTATTTTAATTGGCTTCACAAGAATCAATAATTGATAAAAATAATACCCATAAAAAAACTCCGTATAAAAACATAACTGGAAAACACGGATCTACAAGTAAACTATTCTTTGCAGATTGTCTAATAGGAATGAACAACAATTTAGAAGATAATTCTATAGATGTTGTTGTTACTTCTCCTCCCTACAATACAGGAATAAACTATGGCACAAACAAAGATAATTTGCCAAAGAAAGAATATCTATTTTGGTTAAAACAAGTAGGCATTGAGATTAAACGAGTCTTAAAGAACAATGGTTCCTTCTTCCTAAATATAGGAAATAAACCTACAGATCAATGGATTGCATGGGACGTAGGTTTTGCTTTAAGAGAAAACTTTGTATTGCAGAACGTTTTTCATTGGGTAAAATCGATAGCGATAAGCAAAGAAGATGTCAGAAATTATCCCAATATGATAGGTGACATTTCAGTTGGACACTTTAAGCCTATATGTAGTAATCGATTTGTAAACGATTATCATGAATATATTTTTCATTTTACTAAGGAAGGAAATACTATGATTGACAAACTTTCTATAGGAGTTCCATATCAAGACAAGACCAATATTAAAAGATGGAAATCGACGAATAAGCAAGATAGACGTGATAGAGGCAATACATGGTTTATTCTATACAATACTATAAAATCGAGAAATGATAGACCACATCCAGCATCTTTTCCGACCAAGTTACCCGAGAAATGTATAAAATTACATGGTTTAAGAGATGATTTAGTCGTTATGCATCCATTCATGGGTATAGGTTCAACCGCAATTGCCTCAAGCAAATTAGGAATATTCTTTGTTGGTTTTGATGCTTTGTTGCCTAATTCTTTATTCTCTGACTGTCGCAATATACATTATACTACATTCTTCTAACCAGGTTATACAGTGATACTTTTATCATCATCTCTTTTACCATGTTGTGAAACTTGGTGGCGGATGTATATACTCACCAAACATTCTTTTGATAGACGAAAAGGCTGTTTCAGCCATCCATCTGTGACCGTATTTTCTTTCCTTTTTCCATTTCAGAAGATCCTTGGTCTGTAACCTTGATTTCCTATTCCTATACCTGCTGTTTTTAGTGGAAACAATGGAATTCTTCCTTACCTTTATTCCTGGAGTGATTCCTTTATGTTCAAGAAAACTAAAATTCCTGTTTGTATCGTGAGCTCCATCAGCAAGTACTAATTTTAGTTTCTTACCCTGTTTTTCCTATCCTGGATATTTTTAAAACCTGGTTAACCAGTTTCTTTAACATCTTGCTGTCATGTACTTTCTCATCGGTTACCTCCAAAGCAAGGATTTCCTTGGTCTTTATGTTGACTGCTACATGTATCTTGAGATATCCTATCCTGTTCTGCTCTGCACATCCCATTTCTCATTCATCCACTGACCTCTATTAGTAACTTTGATACCTGTGCTTTCTATTGCAATTACAAGCCCATCATTATCCATCTTGTCTTTTTTAGTATCGATGGTTAGCTTGTTCATTCTTTTACAGATAGGGCAGTAACTAGGAATGGCCGGTAGACGTTTTCCAGTAGCCTTGATAATACCTTGAGTCTGTCTGTATGGCAACTGAAAAGAATAACGGATGTAACCAATGACCAGTATGAAAGAATTTGGAAATACAAATGGTTTACCTTTCTTACCTTTATTCATCCCCACTAACTCAGAACCCCACGTATCAAGAAAATCATATGAAAAAAGTATCTCACCACGTCTAACTAATGAGCGGTTATAAGAAGGCCAGTCAATCATGGAAATGGATAGTCGAATCTAAGCTAAATAGATTGAGTTAGGCGACAAAGCAAACTTATAGTATAAATGGAGAAGGGAAGTTGAATTAAATATCACAATTACAGAAAGGATAATGATATTTTAGAAGATGGGTTGATGTACTCCTACAATTATAATTTTTGATAGGTTCTTCCTTTGCTGACCTAAGTTAAGTCTCACATCTTTGGCCAACATCCAATTCTTCTAAGATACTTTC
>JAKDMR010000523.1 GCA_030452275.1 Candidatus Nitrosocosmicus sp.
TCGTTCATCCTCCTTTTTTTATTATTGTTGGCTATACAGGCGGCAAACATCCATTCACCCTCTATATTGGGTAGTTTGATAGCCGCTCAAGGGAGTATGGTCCAGTCAGAGCCTCGCTCTCATCCGGAGCATGTAAACTTTGAACCTAGTCAACATACAAGCTACAAGATACTACAAGATTTTCATATCGTCAGAGCCGGTGGATAACTACAATTTCATTTAGCCAAGATTGGCTGATTTGGAACAGGATAAGTTTTTTAATTCCTGTTATAGCATTAATACGATTCGGCATTTTACTCAAATATTAATACTAAATACCTTTTAAAACGACCCAATTTTTTTATAGTTGTCTATTCTGGAAGACAACTTTCAAACTTGCTGGAAAAAATCATAGAGGCATTCCTCCAATAGCGAAAAAAATTTTTATCTGTCAATAGCAGCTTGTTATAATTTAGTATATGAGAATAGCTCACATAAACAACATATCCGGGATAGCATCAATATTAGCAGAATATCAAAGAACAAAAAGATATCCCAAATCAAATGTTTTTGTCTTTAACAAGATAATACATAGACAATTTGGTGGAACGATGATTAATTACTGGTCTCCCTTAAGCGTTTGGAAACTACTAAGAAATTTAAGGAAAAATTATGATCTGTGGCATTATCACTATCCTTATGGATCCTTAAAAAAAAGATTAGAAGAGAGGAAAATAGGGAAAGTATATGTAAAACACTACCATGGAGATGATATAAGGGGAAAAAGAGATGAAGATTCTTGTTTAGTTTCTACTCCGGATTTGTTGCAATATACCCCAAATGGTAAATGGTTACCTAATCCGATTGATTTCTTAGAAATAGATAATAACAATATAAATATAAATATAAATACAAATATAAATAATAACAATATAGCCCCTAAAAATACGGCCATTGAAAATCAAAAGAATCAGACGAAAATTGTGGCACATTATCCTTATTATAAAAATCATTCACCAAATGATGATTTCTATTTTGATACTTTAAATAGACTACAGAAGGAGAATAAGTGCAAGGTTTTAGAGATCTTAAACCATTCGCATGCTAAAGCATTACAAATGATGTCATCTGCAGATATAGTTATAGGAAAAATAATGCCTCTAGTAGGTTGGTTTGGAAAATTTGAACTTGAGGGCATGGCATTGGGTAAGCCAGTTATAGCCTATGTTTCCGATGAATTATATGAAAAGTACAAGCCACCGATCTACAGAACATCAAAAAATACATTTAAACAAGACCTTGAGAATTTACTAGAAAGTGAAACAGAACAAACATGTTTAAGCAGTCGAGGATATACATATGTTAGAAAAACCCACTCGATGGAAAGCATCAGTCCAGTTTTAGATAAATACTATTCAGACAATCAATAATTAAATGAAAGAAATAAAGATTTTCAGAATATTTGAAAGGTTATTGCTTTCCTAGTAATAGTAAATCCTGCAATTTGTTAATTTTTAATCAATGAAAAAAAGATGGACTGCTTTACATCAATCTTTGACATAAACCCCTTTTTCTTTATCAATGGAACACGATATACGTTATCAATCGAAGAAATATTCCTGTAAATTTTTTCATAAGGGTGAATAAAATTGAATGACTCAGCTTTTTTTGGAATATTATCCTCAAACCAATCTATATTGCAGACATATAGATCAGATAAGTTAACCATTTTCCGGATAACTGCTTCAATTTCAGATGGCAATACATGCATCAATACTTCTGATGCAATAACCAAATCATATTTTTTGTTTGAATCGTATGATTGTATATCAGATACGCTGAATTGTACTATCGCACTATTTGGTGAATCTTTAATATTTATTCTTGCGTTTTCAATTTGGTGGGGAGACAAATCAAAAGCGAAATATTCACGGATTTTAGGAAAGTTTGAAATCATTAGTTTCGTTATTCGACCGAATCCACATCCAACTTCTAAAACGGTAGAGAACGAATACTTTTTTAACCAATCGATTAGCATTTGTTCCTGTAGTTTAAAATTATTATCATACTGAAAATTTTTTTTGTAATCTCGTCCTCTTTCCGTCCAGTATTCTTTCGGAATGTATGACACATTTTTCTAAGAATTTCAAAGTATAAGTGTTTTTTTATTTTATTCCTAATACTGTATTATCTCATGACATCTGTTACACTCTATTACTTGGTAAGAGTAAGGAGTGTTGTC
>JAKDMR010000524.1 GCA_030452275.1 Candidatus Nitrosocosmicus sp.
TCTACTATAACTTCGCCTATCATTAAAGGATGATAGATGCAATAATACTTGTAGTCTCCTGACTCATCAAATGTTTTGTTATAATATTGATTTGGTATTATAGCATCTGAATCAAACTCTGAACCTGCATCAGAATCATTATCTTCTCCAGAAGTTACAGTATGAGAGATAGAGTCACCGTTGTACCATGTTACTGTTTGTCCTTCTTCAATTTCAATGGGGTCTGGCGAATAGGATTTGCTACCGTTAATTCCAATTATGGCTACTGGAATCGAGTTAGCTCGATTAGTATTATTGTTGTTGTCCTCAAAGGGCCGGCCTGTAATATCTTCAGCCTCTATCCCATCATCATCTTCATTAGGCACTGGTACATTGCTTGACTGACCGCTCATCGGATTTTTCGTACTTTCTGAAAGAGGTAATATTTTGTACAATGAACCTTCATAGCTTAAGATATATAGATATCCATCTGGTCCCACTTGAATATCTGTTATCCCTCCAAAACCTTGTCCAAATATTAATGGTAGATTTTCTTTAGGATTTTGTATTCTGTTGTCCTGCAAGGCTTGTAAGTTGCCTGAATATGTTGGATCTAAAACAATATCATTACGTGCTTCATTTAAAGTGAATCTATATAATAGACCATTGTTTATGTCTCCTACAAACATATCGTTTTGATATTCGTTACCCAATCTATCGGAATTTAAGAACTTTAATGCGGTAATGCCAATTGGCCACTCCCAAGCATATTTTGGATCAGCGTACTTGCTCTTTCCAAAATATACAAGATCATCTATAGAAGGTGTATTTTCTCTTGTTAGCAAATTATCATTCATAAAACCTTGAACTTGAACCCAACCACTATTAAAACCAGGATAAACAAGATTAATTTCATCTCCTGTATCTGGTCCATTTTCTGTATCCCATAAATTACCTGTTATAGGATCAAAATCCATTCCAAAACTATTACGAATACCCATCGCATAGTACAGGCTTAAAGGTATTTCATCACCAAATATGGGTGAGATATCGTCATTTACAACATCGCCGTCTTGAGTGATCCTAATAACGCCTCCCAAACCATTTGGTTCTGGACCATCGACAACATTTTGAGCCTGGGTCCTATGACCACCAACTTCACCAACCATAAAGTAAACGTTGTTGTCAGGACCAATACGGATTTTACCTCCATTATGTTCGCCTCTATCATTTGGAGGATTAGCAGTCAAATCCAAAAGTAATATGGGATTCACCAATTGACCGTCAATGTATTCATACCGATAAAGTCGATTACCAAGAGGCTCAACACCGTCTTCAACATCACTCCCATCTTCATCATTTCCAGATTCAGTATAAGATAAGAAAACATATGTTTTTCCATCATTTAGTTGTTCTTGCTTTGAAATTGCAATGCCAAGTAAACCACGTTCTATACTATTTGCTACAGACACGTCGAGTGCCGGTGTTTCTTGTAACTGGCCATTTACTATCATTCTTACCTTTCCAGTTTCTTTCTCTGTGATCAGAATTTCATTTTGGTTTAAGAAAGCCATACTAGTGGGTATATCGAGTCCATCGGCTACCAATTCAACCGTAAGTTTATCATCACTTAACGTAGGTCCAGATGGAGAAATAGGGGCTTTAGCATAAGCCCCAAAAGCTGGGTTAAGCAAATTAGTAAAATATGAAGGTAGTAGAATCGGATTCAATATTGGAATTAATATGAGCGAAAATACAAATGAATAAATTAATTTGTATCTGTTGAAGTTCATTTAAGTATTCAATAGCAAACCCAAAACATAATCTAATAAGGTTACGCACTATTGTTTAAATGAATAATTTCTGAATAAACTCATAGATAGAAGAATATGCATTCATACACAAAAGTGTCAATCATTCAGAGAAAGAATATGCAAATGGTATAGTACATGTGAATAACTGCGAGTGCAGAAGTAACTTGTTTCAGATATGGATAAGAAAGCTCATGGGTGTAAACAAGCACAATTTACAGACGTATTCAAAGACATTCCAGTTTATTCATAACAATAGAACCAAGACAAGAAAGGAAAGATTCATGGAAATACTCTATAATTAGCAACTGAAACATTCAGAAATATGAGCGAAAAAATTACATCCATTACTAAATCAGATTAAATCAGAGATGACTAATTATTTGCAAAGATTAAACAATTTCATCAAATTCTAATGAAAAATAATCTA
>JAKDMR010000525.1 GCA_030452275.1 Candidatus Nitrosocosmicus sp.
AACAGATCCAGGTGATCCCAGAGATCCAACAGATCCAGGTGATCCCAGAGATCCAGTAATTGATATATGCGATGAAGAAAATACGCCTATTGAAAATGATACTAGTAATGTTTTTATCAATTATCCAAACTCAACTATACTCAAAGATGTGACCGTGCGTGTACTTTATGATACAGTTTTTCAAGAGCCCTCATATCCTAAATTTAGCCAACCTCCCGTATTATGTGTATTTTCCAATAATGAAGATCTCGGATCCGTTACTTACGGATTAGAAGAAAAAATAAAAAGTTTGAAATTTAAGAATTTAGCGATTGGAGAGCCTATTACCGCTTGTATGGAGTATTATATAGCAGAGAAAAAATATGAAGAATGCGAGATCACTCCTTTTAATCCACTCTACATTTATCAGCCTTATATTGCCATAACTATACAAGTTCCAAATCATGGCACATTAGAAAAATGTAGTCCCGATACTACTGTAGAAGAACATTTTAGAATGAATGCCTGTGTATCTCTACATCCCTCCGGAGAATATAATTTTAAAGTAAATACATGGAACGATAATCATTGGGAGGGATTTACAGGTGGTTTTATAGCCCATTTCATCGACCAAGAAGGCAAAATATTGGATTCTACTCTACCTAGTCAATATGGTCTAAATAAGTGTAGAGAAGTTCTATTCCCTCCTTCGTGGGATTGTCCTAAGCGAGTGGATGTGGATCCAAACGGGTTAGATTTGGTAGGAAAAGATGTTTATGAGAATACAGCGGATATTAGCATAGAACTCAAATATGCTCCTAAAGGCTGGCAAGAAAGGTTAGAAGAAAATCTTAGAACTGTCGAAAGGGCAGCTCAACAAGGTAAAGACAAAGTCCAAGCTCAAACAGGATTTTCATGGGAAGAAATAGAACAATCTACTGTAGGTAAATGGGCGGGCGATGCTTTAGAGGCAACTACTGGAGGAAGGTCAACTGAAGATCTCTTAACTATTGAAAAAGATTGTGCAGTCAATTTTCTTATCCCACTAGGAGGAGTTCCTGTACCAGGTTGTGTGGGTTTAAAGTTCGATCCTCGAGCGACCAAATTAAAGGATATGGGGGAAGTTACCGTTAGCATTATGGGCGCCAAAATTGATGATTTGACTATGAAAAGTGATCATATTCGTCTTGGCCTATATATTGATCTGGATAACGCAATAAATTCTATAGCAGGTGTAGATTTGTCTTCAATGATTAAAAAGGTGTTAGGTAAAGATGATGATGATTTAGCAAATGCTAACATAATCATGAAGATTTATTGGAAATCACCAAGTATTGAGGGATCTGTTAAAACTTGTTATAAAGTGCCTGAAATTAAAAAGGAATTAACTCCAGAAAATGTAGCGGGAGCAACATCTGCTGGTGATTTAACCGATCTTAATTTCAAATGTCACACAGAGCCGTTTTCTACCTAATTTTTATACAAACCTTCTGTTGGATATAATCACCACATTGTATACAACTTTTTGAAGTGTATATTAAAAACGCGAAATTTGACAGGTAAAGAATCAGATGAATTATTACTGGGATCAGCCAAATATTGCACCAGTAGATTAATTCAAAAAGCTTATGAAATGCATCAATACTCTATAACTTTATCAAATACCGAGTATTTTAAGATCCAAGCAAGTGCGAATATTATGAAAGACACTAAGGATTCTATTATCTACGTATTTGGCATTCCATTTAGACTTTCCGGTTAGATCCTAGCAAAAGATAATAATCGATAAATTAACGGAAAATTACAACCAGATGCAATGATTTTGGATAATTCCTATACATTCAAAGATAGCCAATCATAAACCAAGAAATATCGATGATGAGAATCATGAGAAATTAAATGAATCGCTCTTATTTCTGGATGTTTCAGCTGCTAACTATAAAGAATTTCCATGAATCTTTCCTCTCGTGTCTTGGGTTTATTGTTATGAATGAACTGAAATGTTTTGGAATATAGCTGTAGATTGTACTTGTTGACACCCAAATTTCTTATCCATAACTGATACAAGTAGCTTCTGAATCCACAATTATTGCATGGATTGTACTATTTGCATACTCTCTCTGTGAATTATTGACACTTTTGTGTGTAAATCTATATTTCCAGCCGGTCATATGACCGATATTGAACTGTACCCCATACCAGCTGGACAGTTTTAGGCCATTTTTAAGAGACACTTT
>JAKDMR010000526.1 GCA_030452275.1 Candidatus Nitrosocosmicus sp.
TTATCAATTAGGTGATGAGAATCAGTAACTACGGAATGACATTAATAATGGTGTCCATTACAGTAGCTCTTGGCGGAGTAGCAATATCAACAAGCATAACTCCATCTACAGTTTTTGCAAACCATGAATTTGCAGCTAATTTGACAGGTCAACAAGAAGTCCCTCCAGTAGACACACAAGCAATGGGTGAAGCAATATTTGTCCCCGTTCTGCCGGCAAATGAGACAATGGATTTCTATGTCCATACTACAGATATCCAAGGTGCAACTGCAGGTCATATACATCAGGGAGTTCAAGGGCAAAATGGTGAAGTAATAGTGCCACTGTTTAACTTTGACACACCACAAGACATGGTTTCTGAAAATGGTACAATTACAGCAGAAATGTTTGCAGGTCCAATGGAAGGAATGACCATAGCTGATCTATTAACAGCAATGAAGGCGGGTAACACCTATGTCAATATTCACACCGAGAAAAATCCAAATGGTGAAATAAGAGGACAATTAGTAGATATACCATAATCGATCTGTAAAAGGAAACTTTAGAAAACACCTAATATTTTATTATAACCGAATTATTGATCGACATTCTTTCTTTTTAAAAAGGAATATTCAATTACCTCTGTTATATTTCAGTTATTTATTATACATAAATTTAACTTGTTTATAATTTTTTGGTGTCTATAAATTGCTGTGTTCTTTTAACTTGTCTTCTTAATTAGAAAATTAATGCCGGATTGATTTATATACGACTATTTCAATATTCCTTGCACATTACAATACAAAGATTATAATTAGAATGAAGGTAGTTATACTAAATTTTTTTAAAATCTATACTTATATATCTGAATTCAGGCACAAAAATCAAGTCTTTTTACTAATTTCTCTTAAAACCATTCCCTAACCAAGATGAAACACCTATTGTATTTAAAGATTTTAATTATTTGTAGACCCTTTTATAATTTGTTGTATAATCAAAATAAATGTCTAACATAGATTTTTCAGAATTAATTATTTCAAAAAAGGTGTAATTTTATCTGACCATCAGCCTGCAGGAAATATGATAGGTGAAAGAGGAGAATCAATCATAGTAGAAAAGGGTGTAGCAAATGAACACATTTACTTGATACCAAAATCTAAGATTGAAGCGTATAATGGAGCACAGATAATATTAAAAGTAACTGATCAAGACCTCCAGACATTTGAACAGAAAAGTGAAAATAAAGACAAAGGCGAATCAATTCTAGACAATATCACAGATAAGATAGAAGATGTTAAAGATAAGGTAATAGATAAAACAAAGGATGTAGCAGGCAAAGCAAAAAGTACTTTAGATACATCAACACAATCATCACAATCATCAAGTTCTAATTCATTTAATTCTTCTAATCAAGAAAGAACATATGAAGAAGGCGGTCCAGGAACAGAAGTAGATAGAAGTGATAATCCTATTGCAGAATATAGAGACAAGGAGCCAATGACACCTGCAAAAATTAATGAACATGAGCCCACAGCTGTAAAAAGAGATCCAAATGATCAAAAAATAACTTCTGGTGGTCAGACAGGAACAGATACAGAAAGATCAAAAGAACAGTATCGTAAACGTGGAATGACTAAAGTAGATAAAGATGAAGCACGAAGAGATGAATTTAATCTGAAAAATTATTAGGCGTGTTTATATCTTTTATCTTTTAATTTATCTGGTTTATAGCGGTATAGTGAGACCTAGGATAATATAGTTCATTTTTATTATTCAATTACGTGCAAATTCATCTCAAAGGATTCACACTTTACAATTTGGCATTAATATGAAAAATCAATTATTTGGAACCGGTTAAAAGTCACATCCTATATTAAGATAATAGAAAACAATTCTAAACTTTTCAAATAGAACTAACTATGCTAATTATCTTAAAAAATGATTATATCATATATTCTTGCTTAACATAATACGTTTAAAATGTTAAAGTCAAATAATACAAACAAAACTTTAGTAGTATTAGTAGTGGCATTATTTGCAGTTGCTATGACCTTTGGTCCCTCTGCATCCAATTTTCAAACCGCATTAGCACATTATGGTGTAGACAAAGACGATTGCAAAGATGATGAAGATTACTATGAAAATCATGAAGATGATTGTGATAAAAACTTGAGAGAACACTATGATGAAGATTATGACGGAAACTTTGCTTCTCAGGCAATAGGTCAAGAACA
>JAKDMR010000527.1 GCA_030452275.1 Candidatus Nitrosocosmicus sp.
CTTCCATTAAGCTTTGTCTATACAAAAATGAAGACTATGTTGTGAATTAAACATAACAAGCATCAAGACACTTCACTTGGTATTTCAGAGATAGTTAATAAAAATGTTAAAGTAATCGATCAAGAACAAAATATTTTTGATACTTCCAAAGTTATGATAGACAACAACATAGGTTCCGTTGTTGTTATTGATAATAACGACAGCAAGAATCCCGTAGGCATTATTACCGAGAGGGACATAGTTAGAATAGTAAGCACATTTTCGTTATCAGACTTGGAAGTTCCTATTAGAAAACTCATGAGTTATCCATTAATTACACTCACAAAATGCATCTGTTTTAGATGCAATGAAATTAATGTATGAGCGAAAGATAAGAAGAGTAATTATTCTGGAAGCAAAAACCCTTGTAGGTATCGTTACCGAGCATGATATATTTAAGCTACTCATGAGTAATAAGGAATTAATTACCATCATTATATCTGGTGATTTTCCAATTCCTCAGAAAGATATATACGAAGATTTTTCACATTTTTGGTTTAGTAATTCTTTTTACAAGTAAGAGTAGCGTATGGTATGACGTGACCATCATGATCTTGATAAATTAATTATTAAAACAATGGATAAGAGGATTATCTTCATTTCTTTTGTCAAAAGGATTTTTCAGATTACTAAAAGTTACCATATGTTTTATATTTTCATCATAATTTTGGTACAAAGAAATGCATAAAGATAATAGATTAAACGAATGGTTTGTCCCGAAATTTGGTCCAATAAGGTTCGGGTTATTTTGCGGAATGTTATTTCTACCTTATACAGGGATATGTATTTTCTTTGTAGCATGGGGAAACATGATCGTAAATCCTTACGATTACAAAAGGTTAGGGGATAGCATTTATTTACTTTGTATCATTGGGAATTGCTGCTCATGTAGCTGATAACATTGGATCAAAGAGGGCCAAACCTTGGGGCGAATTACTTAGTAAAAATCAGCCTTGGGTGATTATTATAATCTGTTTGCTATTTTCTTATCTTCTGGGAATTTATTACTCATTGATATACGCACCTCTTCTAATACTAATAGGAATTGCTGAGGGTTTTTTTATTTGCATATAATTTTGAAATATTTAATGGACTATTTCACAAGAACTTTTGGTTTTCGATTTCATGGGACATTTTGCCATTTCTGGCCGGATTTGTAATCCAAACAAATTCAATAACTCTGAAGTCGATATTGTTTTCATTAATTCCATTCTTTGAGTTATTTGGAAATTAGGGTTTCTAGAATATATAAGAAGGATAGGAGGATTAACAAAACGACAAACAAAACAACTCTATATGAAATGATACTAAAGACTCAGTATTAGTACTATATCTATTACGATTGTATTGTTCTTAATTCCTTTTTTTCTACAATTACTTGAGACATATGATCACGGTTTATGACTAATTCACACTACATTCTAATTCATATTTTTTCTAAAGGATTTAAAATAATTATAATGGTATTTAAAATAACTAATGTTGAATTGGTCATTCTGGGATCGTATTTTGATATATGACTTTTTATTATTTTTGAGAAGACGATCGAGTCAATGATTACAAATGCATTTTTATTTTCTTCTTTATTATTATGATTTGACAAATCTTTTATACGTCATACACGAAATAAATACATTAAGTCGTCGTAATATCATTGATAAAAATTGAAAGAATATATGATAATCCTAATGGAAAGGGTGATGATGAAAACGGCGGTTTCCGAATTTTAATAGATAGACTTTGGCCTCGCGGTCTAAGCAAAAATGAGGTAAATATTGATTTGTGGATAAAAGATGCTGCACCAAGTACTTCGTTGAGAAAATGGTTCAGTCATGACGAAAAAAAATGGGATGAATTTAGATTAAGATATTTTAAAGAACTTGAGAAATGCACTAAATCCATAAATACCATTTTAGATAAGTTAGAAAAAGGCTCCGTAATTTTGTTGTATGGAGCAAAAGACGAAAAATTCAACAATGCGATTGCATTGAAGGAATATCTTGAGAATATTAAAAAGTAGATAGGTGGATTAACGTATTTAGAATTGCTCAATCATTTGTCAAAGCATAGCAAAATAGACAAGATTTCCAGATACATCAAGTCTTAATTTATCTTTGTTTTCCTTATTTCTTATTCTATTAAAAATTTCAATTATTAGATTCGGATAGTAA
>JAKDMR010000528.1 GCA_030452275.1 Candidatus Nitrosocosmicus sp.
TGATGATGGCTGGAAGATACGACTAACGTGTTCTAATTACGCAAGAAGTCTAATATATATCTGTATATAGTTGCAATTTGCTTATATAGCATTAGATCATCTCCGTCTAACGCTAATGACTAGAATTTACAACTTTTCATCCTCGTATAACCAAAAATATTGATAAATGATATAATATTAGAATTTTCTCCCCTCCCATGAGAGCCATTCAGGGGAAAATTCAAATTTGACAACGGACCTTTCTTGATCAGGTCATGTATGTTTTGAGTCTATATATGAATCCGTATCAAAAAAATAAGCTCTACTCTTGTTGATTTTAGCATTGAGAATGGATTCGGCTCTTTGTGATGAAATAGCAGCAGGATGATGTTGATTTAATGATTCATCATGATTCATTATATTAGCCCGATCCGTAGATTCCGGATTATCGAGCCAGAACACAAGTTTTCCCTGTATCTCTGGCTACGAAAAATAACCGGACAAGAGACGAGTAGAGCGTGACTCATTTTGGTCCAAATTAAATATGAAAAGACAATTATATTTAAGTAAAGACCACTAGTATACGGTGGTTGTTATGCAGTTTTACACTACATCTGAGCATGCAAGGAATAAATTAAATTTAATTGTAAATCATCACTTCAAAGAACCAAAGATCCTCGAGTAGTCAGATTCGAACCAAAGCCCAACAATTTTATAGGGAAGTACCAATCACCCTTTTTTGAGGGTCCGTAGCTCAGCATGGATAGAGCGCCTGCCTTCTATCTAATACCATTAAGAAGAAAGCCGGAAGTCGAGGGATCGAAGCCCTTCGGGCCCGTTACTATATAGGCGCTTTTATGTAGGTTCTGTTAAAATATAGTGTTAAGAAGAGTGATAGAAACTCGGACATTAATTCAAAATAATGATGATACAGATATTTGGTCTCTGTATCTGTATGCGATGAAATCTCCGGTGACGAAGCAAAAGTATCAGAAGAGACTAGAAAAGTTCTTTGATTTTTTACAAATAGAAGGAAAAACGATAGAAGAAAAGAGTATAATATTTGTCAAAATGTCAGGAGAAATGGATGATAAATGGACATTTAATGTAATATTAAAATTCATGCAATCTCTTTTGGACAGATTTAACAGAAAAGAGATTACAGGGTCTACAATAAAAAACTATCTTAAGAGTATAAAATTATTTTGTGAAATAGCAGATATGCAGATTGCATGGAAGAAGATATCCAGAGGATTACCTCGCGCAAGAAATCATTCGGACGATAGAATACCCACAATCGAAGAAATAAGGAAGCTATTAGAATATCCAGATAGGAGACTAAAGGCTATTATCTATACCCTCGCTTCATCAGGCATTCGTCTAGGAGCTTGGGATTTTTTAAAGTGGGGCCACATTCAAGAACTTAAGAACAAAAATAATGAAACTATTGCTGCCAAAATTATTGTCTATGCAGGTGAAGAGGACGAATACTTTTCATTCATTTCAAAAGAAGCTTTTGAATCGTTAATAGACTGGATGAATTTTAGAGAATTGTCGGGAGAGATGATCGATGAGAATAGTTGGCTCATGCGAGATTTATGGGATACACAGGACATTCAGGGAAAAGGTAAAGGACTAGTTACAAAACCAAATAAGTTAACATCCATAGGAATAAAAAAACTCATAAACAGAGCAATATGGGCACAAGGATTAAGAAAGAAATTAGAGAATGGCAAGAAGAGACATCCATTCCAAGCAATACATGGATACCGTAAATGGTATAAGACAAGATGTGAGATAGCAGGAATGAAGCCGATTAATGTAGAGATTTTATTATCTCATAATGTTGGTATCAGCAATAGCTATTACAAACCAACTGAAAATGAGTTATTAGAAGATTATTTAAAAGTATCCGACTTGTTAACAATAGACAAACAGTCCAAGATACAAAAAGAGTTGCAAAACTATGAACAGAAAAACAGAGAGGAAACTTATATAATAAAGGGCAAATTGCAAGAGAAAGAAGATCAGATCAATCAGCTTAATGACAAATATGAAAAAAATATACAACGATTGAGAGAAGAAATGGAATCCAAGTTTAATTCATTGTTAAATAAAATTGATATACAAAAGACATTCTGATTCTCTACTCAAACTTCATTTCAGAGTCTTTAGCCACAGAAACAATCCTTTTTGAAGTCTTTCTTTTTTTGTATAATATATATT
>JAKDMR010000529.1 GCA_030452275.1 Candidatus Nitrosocosmicus sp.
ACTACCCCACTCCCAAAGTTATTCTCTCAACACTTCACCATTTGAAGGAACATTTTCATTATTATCCTGGTTATTTGATGAATCATCTGATTGTTCTAGGACTCCCTCATTACTAGGTAGAGCGCGTTGGTCAGTTAATGGTGATTTTGGATTTGAATCGTCTACTGCTTTACCGTCTTCATTTGGGAAGACAGAGTCGCCTGACTTTGTTGGTTGGTCATCTGTTGTAGGCGGTTGTTCCTTCATTTGAAGCTCTCGCTGTGAACAGTTGCTAGGGGGATTGGTGTCATCACAAGTAGTACACCACATATTTCCAGTTGAAATTTCTGTAGTACAGCATACAACTTTACCCTCAGGAGCTTCAGCTACACTACAAACATAAGGAAAGTAATCGTCAACAGAATATGCACTATAAATATATGAACTAGACATCAATGCTACAAATAAAGAGGCTATTATAATCATATGTATTGGTTTTGTTTTTATCATTCTTTCAACACAGCCTCATTTAGGGGGTTATTTTCAGCATCTCCATTGTTAGCTGATGTTTCTGATTGTTCTAATACTCCTTCATTACCAGGTAGAGCACGCTGGTCGGTTAGTGGTGATTTGGGTTTTGGTTGTTGTTCGTCTAAAACCTTACCTTCATTTGGGAAGACAGAGTCGCCTGACTTTGTTGGTTGGTCATCTGTTGTAGGCGGTTGTTCCTTCATTTGAAGCTCTCGCTGTGAACAGTTGCTAGGGGGATTGGTGTCATCACAAGTAGTACACCACATATTTCCATTTGAAGTATCTAGATCACAACATACAACTTTACCCTCTGGAGCTCCAACTCCACTACAAGTATAAGGAAGGTCATCGTCAACAGAATATGCACTATAAATATATGAAGAACTAGATACAAAAGATGCAATCAAAGATGCCGTGACAAATAATATTAGAAAACTATTTTTCATCTTAAATCTTCTCCTGATTTTGACAAGCCTGTATCAATCACCTTGAAAAATGGTGTTGATATATTTTGGCTATTATTTGAATTGTCCATAATTTCGCTAGTTAGAAAAAGTATTTTAGATTATCTGAATAATTCTAAGATTCCTAGAATCTCATAGTTTCGTATCAAATCATTATCTTTGTTTTCTCAAATCACTTTATGCAATCTGATTGATATACATGTTAATTCATTTAGACTCGGAATGCATAGCATCAATCCAGAATTTACGAAATGACTATATCCTTTTAATAATAGTTAATAATTCATTTTGTTATGTCACTTTTATCCAAAATCCGAAATTCAATTCTCACAAGGCCAGAAGCAAGTATTCAAGTCCTATAAATATAGGTTAGTATTCTTTCTAAAACGATTATAATCTCATCAAACATTCATATATCATCTTCCTAACTGTTGCGGCTACTAAGAATGGAATACTGTAATCGTGGGCAAATTATAAGATGATAACTCTAGGAAACAACATTCTATTTATTCTCGATTATTCTCAAATGGCCATTATAAACTAGTGATAGAATAGAGAGAATTTTAAAAGTGAGCAATATCATTGAGATTAAAGTGATAGCAACATTATGGAATGAGCGGCATAGTTGTGCTCCCAACCACAATAGAGTGTTGACCTTATAATACGAAATTAGTTATTCTAATCCATAACTTAACATGATGTAATAATAGCGAGCGTTAGCGAGTGAGTGATAACTTGGGGGGCAATTAATGAAAATCCAATACAGAAATGAAATAAATTACAGAAGTAGATAAGGTAGAGAGAAATGGAGATTGGAAGAATGGAAGAATTAATATATTGTGCAAGACTTGTCTAATGAAATAGTAAGCGAGCGTTAGCGAGTGAGTGATTAGAATATTCTCATCAAGTCCTTAATTCTAAGTTCGTTAATATCTCTCCTGTGAATCCCACCTTCTTTGTATTTACCTTCTTCATATAATAGGACGTATAATACGTCAATCAGTCCATCATAGTAGCACTTTATCTTATCTAAATCTCTTGTATTCCCGCTTGGTCTGACACTTTGATGTAGCTACTTCCCATAATTCTAATTTCAAATCTATACAAATGATTAGTGGATTTCTCGGTTGTGTTTCTTTAATCCTTCAAAACAGATAGTGAACAAAGATATATGATTAGAAAGACTCTAAATTTTTAGTCAATCTATCATTATTGCAGTGGATAGATC
>JAKDMR010000064.1 GCA_030452275.1 Candidatus Nitrosocosmicus sp.
CAAACAAACCACATCGCTATCGAATCATTATAGCTATTTACAATTATTGTAGTAAATAATTGATCACGATAATTGCGAAAAGAACTGTAGAAACTTTAAAGATGAATTTATATTTGTTAAAATTTTAATTACGATTGATATACTTAATAATATTTTAAGTCATAGATTTATTGATAATTTATGCTTGAAACCATCTTGAAAGGAAATGAACGGGATTTTTTAATAGATATTGATGCATTGTCGCCTAACTCAAAGTATTTAGCTGCAAGTGGAAGACATTCACTGATGTGTTAAAATACAGGGCACCATACCAGAATATACATAATAACAAATGTTCGTAAAAGTTATTTTTGCGACAAAACTGGTGTTTAGAATTTTACCTGACAAGGTCATCAGTTGTTATCTGGGTTGTCAATATTAGAAAAATTCATAATTTTATTCATGCAGCATTTCTTGTACTTTTTTCCGCTGCCACATGGACATGGCTCGTTTCTACCTGTCTTGGACCTCGCTAGTGTTTGTTGTGGAACAGTCCTATTATCATCATCGATCAAAAAATCTTTATTTTCATCTTTACTGTCTGTCCTCTTATCTCTGAAAGAAGGTAGGGTAACGTTGTTAGTATCAGAATGAGTGGAGGTGGTAATATTGGTAGTATTAGATGAAGTATTAACAAGATTGAAGTCAGGATCTGGATTGTTTTCTTCAATATCTAAAAAAGTATAACTTTCCTGAGAATTAGATTCAACAGTAGTATCGTCATCATCTTCTGCAAAGGAGGCAATTTCGCCTGCTTTGAAATAATCAAGAGGACTATGCTTGTGGTATAACACCTTGTTAAATTTATCGTGTTTTCCTTTGTAAATATCCAAGACTTCAGAATATTTTAAGATCTTTTTATCGATCTCATGATTTTCAAATAAAGATTTGATAAAATCCTGAGAAGAAGGATCCTTCAGATCCGCAAGCACTCTAGTTAACAGGCTCTTGGATTTACGATCGGTTTCTTTAGTAGTAATAATCTTTTTTAATAATTCCATAGTTCCTTGTGTGTAATATACCCGGCTATCGTCGCCATCATCTTTACTAATATAGGATTTGGAAATGATTACTAAAGCTATTGCAATGTATTCCTTTATCCAGTATTTTACCTTAAAGTCTAAAAGTAACTCCGCTAAATCTTCATAATATGCAATACCAAAATTTGCTAAAAGGTACGGTAGCATCATAACCAGGTCATCCAATTCATCATCATAATTGCAAAGAGCATACACTATGGCATCAAAGGAAGATTTATCTTTTATGAGGGATAAAATATGTAAGGCGGTTATCGGTGCTATTCTCTCTTGGTCATTGCTACTATGCCAATAATTTTCATTTTTGACGATTTGTATTAAGGGATCAATCACCTGATCTTTAAGGGCTAAAAAATCCTGAGCAAGTTTCTCATTTATCTCAAGCCCTGAATGAACTAATCTATTTAAAAGGTAATCCACATGACCATCGTCTACATTCATAATCTGATAACATAAAAAAAGCCAGTCAGGATACAAAAGTATTTCCTAGTGTGAATTGACCCAAGTTAATAAACGAGAGTGCTAAAGCTTTATGTAACATTCTCGTCATTTTATTTTTCTCGAAATGAAAATGAGAAAAAATTTTAAAAGTCAAGGTAATTTCCATTTAATAGTCACATTAACCGAAATATGGCTTTGGCTAATATGTTTTTGAATGACGAACAACATAATAAGGTTTAAATCAAGTCCTCTTCTCTTTGTGATGTTAGAATCCATTTTCTTATGGAGATATTGTGATGGTTGGTAGAGGCAGCTCTTCTTATTTCGAACTGTATGTATATCCTTCATCCTTAAACAGGATTATTTTGGCACAGTATCCAGATTCATTATCCTCCCCATCCTGCATCATATCATTTACATGTTTCTTTCATCATCTGAAAGTAATCCACCAAAGGTAGGTATCCATTATAATGATGATAATCCAAAATGGTTAGCTAAATGTGTTGTGGTGTCTAAACAAGCAGTGTTAGTTTACACAAGGGCATAGGCCATCTTTTACACAACTGTTAACAGAGCCTTTCAAAGGAATGAAAAATTTTAATATGAATCTCATCAATAGATTATGTTTGAAAATGGGATTAGCTGATGAATAGGTCAATTATGATCATAATATTTTGGGTTTTAGGATTCATTGGAGGAATTTCCATTTATTCAATTTTACCATCTATACTAAATTTTTTTAATTCTTTCATACCCAATTTGTTTTCCAAGTATTTCTTTGAAGCACTGATCGCAGGAATAATAGGGTCAGGGTTGAGCACCATTGCTGTACTCTACTGGGCTAACAAGTCCTCTAAAGAATTTTGACAAAATGATCCTCATTATATAGCCGTAAATAAGTTATAACCTGTACATATGGTCATTGATGTTCTAATTGCTTTTGTGGTTTCTCTAGCCGCAGGTCTAATTGGTTCAATGGTCGGCATAGGCGGTGGGATTATAAATGCCCCATATCTTAGTTATCTCAATTATAGCCCACCGCAAATATCTTCAACCAGTCTTATCGCAGTTTTTTTCACTAGTATATCCTCTTCGTATCAATATATTAGAAAAGGTTTGACCGCAAAAAAGATCGGATTGATCTTGGCCGTCTCTTCTATTCCTGGAACATTCGTTGGTGTTTACATTTCAAATTACTTTACTCTAAATGAGTTTCGATTCTATCTCGCACTCATTCTAATAGGTACTTCACTCTATTTATTATTTAGATCAAAAATAATAGGGCAAGAAAAAAAAGTATCAAATCATTCGGAAGAGGGCTATTATTGGGAGTTCTCTAGATTAGTGATCTTAGTTATTTTTTCATTTGGGGCCGGTACGTTGTCGAGTAGTTTTGGTATTGGAGGCGGTATCATTTTTGTTCCATGCCTGATTATTCTCTTAGGGTTTAACATGAAAACGGCTTCTGCTACGTCTCAATTCGCTCTCATGTTCACATCCCTTTCAGGCTTAGCTTTGTTCATTATTGGCGGAAAACCAGACTACTATATGGGATTCATTTTGTCCATAGGTTCAATTATTGGGGGTACCGTGGGCAGCATGCTAGCCAGCAGACTGAAATCTGATTTATTATTAAAAATATTTAGTATCCTATTACTGGTTGTATCTCTTAAATTGATTTATGATGGTTCAGGATAACGTAAGAGAGTTTCAACCCGAAGTTAAAAAAGACTTCCTGACTCTGGTTTAGATTTAATCTAGATGTCAACATGGTCTGCCAAAAGTGGGCATAGATTAGGCTATTTCTGTTTGTTAGTGACATGTGATTTCTCTCCCATTTATCAATCATTTAATAAATAGCTAATTTTAATACAAAGTGTTTGTTGAATTGATAAATTTAGTCATAATGATATCTGGACGTGGAAGTAATATGAAAGCTATTCTTGAATCAATTAGGAAAGGAGAGATTGACGGAATTGATAATATACTAGTTATTTCAAATAAACCGGATGCTTTGGGTTTGGTAATTGCCGAAAGAGAATATGGAGTCAAGACCACAACTGTATTATCAAACAAAAATGATGAGTCATTTGAAAGCCGACTAAATAATGAACTGAAAAAATATAATATTTATCCTCATAACGGACTAATTTGTTTGGCTGGATTCATGAAAATCTTGAGTCCATCCTTTGTGGAATTATATAAGCACCGGATAATGAATGTGCATCCATCGTTACTTCCATCGTTTAAAGGTCTACATGCACAAAAACAAGCATTGCTGGCTGGAGTCAAGATTTCGGGTTGCACTGTTCATTTTGTAGATAATGGTGTGGACAGTGGACCGATAATATTACAATATCCTGTTCCAGTATATTACAACGATGATGAATTGTCACTATCAGAACGAATACTTGTCAAAGAGCATGAAACCTATGTCAGAGCAATAAAGTTGTTTGCCCTAAAGCAAATTTCAGTTGTTAAAAACCGTGTTGTTCAAACTCAGGTGATTTAACCTCTTATCTTTTTATCCAAATCAAGCATGAATTTTGATATCTCTTCTTTATTTAAATTCAAGTATTCCTGACCCCTTTCTCGCAATCTACTGTTAAATAATCTTAATTCCCTGTGTTCTTCAAAAAAGTTATCTAGAATCAATGTGCCATGCAAGACTGGGTTTAATAATTTATCCATATTTTGTACAAGTGAATTCAAGTCGCCTCTCTCTGAAGATTCTGAAGATTCATACAAAATTGCACTGATATCTTTCAATTGCTGGGTAGAGAAGAAAACCTCTTTTTTACCTGCAAGGGATTTAGATTGCGTGTTTCGTTTTTCAACCCCGATCTTTGATATTAATTCTTTAGTAAGTTCATATTGTTCATCCGTCCCCGTAAATGTTTTCTTGACGTTTTTAATTAGTAAACCCTTATTGGCTAATCTGGTAGTTGCATCCTGAATTTCCTCCCGATCTAATCCGGTAATCCATATTATCTTCCCCAAATGATCATTCCCTTGTCTAATAGATTCGAGAATTACAACCTCGAGGATCCTTTTATAATCTTCCTCCATTCTGGCATTAATAAAATCTCTGTCCTTTACTGCTTTTTTTGCGTTCGAAATATCAAGCTCGATAGACTTCTTTAAAGCCTCCATACCTTTGGTAGCCCTTCCATCCAAAGTCATATAACAAGCATAATTATACCAAGCCATGGAGTCAGTAGGATTGAAGTCTATAGCCTTTTCGCAACACTCTATAGCCTTTCTGTAATTTTTTGATTTGTAAAATACCAAACCCTTCAGGTTCCAAACTTCGGGATTGTTAATATCTATCCCTAAAACTTGATCAAAAATGGCGATAGCAAGATTATACTGTTTTAAATGAAAATGTGAATAACCCTTCTTTATCAAGGAGTCGACAAAAAAGGGATCTATCCTAAGGGAGAGATCAAAACATCGAATAGCGTCTTCAAATTTTTCCTCTGACATCTTGTTTACTCCTTTGGTGTATAAATTGACTTTTTTGATGTCATCTTGAGTTATTTTATGACCGCTAGCAGTACGGGAAGAATTATCGTCCTTCTTTTCTGATAAAAGTTTCCTCCCAAAAATCTTTTCCATTATAATTAATAATACTTATCAAGAATAAATGTATTTATTTTCTTAAAAAAAAGATGCTAACATCCTGCAAGTTGCTAAAACTAGAATGTGGGAATGCTTGTATTGGTGACCTTTGCTATGATTCCAGTGAATGCAAAGTTAACCAACAAAAACCAACCCCAGAGAAATACCTGTCCCGGAACTTTACATGGTCCTTGTTTGAGTTCAGCGTTTGTACTATTCGTGGTTTGAACAGGCGTATCCATTTTAACATTATCAGCAGAACAGGTCAAGTACGGAACTGTGATGGGTGAAAGAGCTACAGTTTGACCAAATATCGCTGGAAAAACAAATATCCATAGCATAAAAGATGGTACCATGTATAGCATCATGGGTCTCATTTGTTGCTGCTGCATTTCCATGCTCATCTTTTGCATTTGAGATTGTTTCTTTTTTAGCTCTTCTATTAGCTGTTTATCTCTCTTCTTGATGGCTTCGGTGTATTTTTTTCTCCATTCTCCTGTTTCCTTCATGACTGTTTTCATTTTTTCCATATTGGTTGTCTTTCGTCTCAATAGCGCCATTCCTATATTTAACCCAATAGCAATCATCGCAGCAACGATGGCAGATGTGACCATATCAGGAAAAATTGGATGTTGAGTATAATGGGGTGTCAATCCTGGAAACTGTAATACCAACTTTTCAGACCAATCGAAAAGATCTATCAATCCAAAAGAAAATTATTTTCTGAGAGTTATTAATCTTTTTACTTGTTCTTAAATTACATTCTCGTCAAAGGAGTTATTCCTATGATATTCATGCACAGCTCAAGCTTTTCTAGGGTGCTATTCAATATTAATGCCCTATGAGTTGCCAGCATCTCATTTTTCTCTTTTAAGATCGGTGATTTTTCATAAAAATTATTAAATAACGTGGCAAGTTGGAAAAGATATTTTGAAAGCACCTTTGGGTCAATGTTATTCGCCGCCTGTTTTAGTTCAATATCATATTTACACAGATGTTTAATCAAGTCGATTTCAGAAGAAGAAAAATTCAAAATCTCAATATTATTCTCAAGTTTATTTTGCTTTTCTAAGAAACCTGCCTCAATATTTTTATCTTCAACTCGCTTACCTCTTGCATACGCATATTGGATATAGGATGCGGTATCGCCTTCAAGGCTCAGAGACTCATTTATGTCAAAAGTTATCATTTTTCCCAGATCAAACTTGATGAAAAAATATCTAATTGCTGAGATGGATATCTCTCTGGATATATAGGATATTTCTTCTTCTGAGAGTTCTGGATTCCTGTTTCTTGTTTCTACCTTTGATCTTTCTTCGAGAATACTCAAAGCCATATCTGCCTCGATGTAGATACCTTTCCTTCCAGACATGTGTAATGAATTCTTATCCTCTCCTGATATGCCGAGACTATCTAAAGAACTCTGGCTTAAGATTACTGGTTCATATCCTAAATACTTGTACTTTGAATCCATCCTTAATTTTCCTAATATCTCCACCATTAAATTTTGAAGCCTCTCTTGTCTTGAATCGATAATTGTTATGACCTTACTTATTCTGCTAAAGTCAATCATCGATTCCTTCTCGACACCAGAACTGCCTCCGAATGTTTCGTATAGATTTTTCGTAATATTTGTTCTGTATAAATTAGAGGCGTCCCATTGGGTAGCGTAAAAGATGTAATCAAAGGGATTTCTCAAATAACCCAATTTCCAAACTGCAAAGGGAATATCTTTAGCGAAATAAGTTAAAGTCAAATCACTCCGCACTAATACCTTATCTCCTTCCTTGCCTGACTTATATACCCAACAACCTGCATTCTTCCCAACGTTTTCGAAATATATGATTTCTTTATCTCTCAAAATTGAAAAAATATCGGTCCAAAGGTTCGATTGGACTATTTGCGACTCAAAACATAATAAATCATATCGACATCTCAGATTCCAACATGTTTTAAGTTGGTCTTTCAAAACTCTGTCGACTATGGTCCGGGTGAAGAGCGAAGTCTCCGATTCAGGATTCTCTAATTCCTTTAGAATCGTCTTTCTTTTAATTTCTAGATCCGGCCTACTCTTGTAAAGGGCATTAGTTTTAACATAAATTTCATTCCCGCAGTAATGGTCAAATTTTGTTTTTTCCTTCGATAATTCTTGATCAACTATGCTAGTAGAGAATCCTGCATGTTTGAATCCTACAATAATATCAGCTACTTGAACACCAGAATCGTCAATGTAATTTATGACTCTGACATCTTTACCTGCAGTTCTAAGTATTCTATACAAGCAATCACCAACAATCGCATTTCTTAAATGACCAACATGTAAAGCCTTGTTGGGATTTACACTAGTATGTTCTATTAGTATCAATTCATTAGAATTAGATAAGTTTTTATCATCAGTCTTGAATTTTGGATTATTTGAAACCTCTTTGAAGAATTCCACCACAAAAACCTTATTATTAATTCTAAAATTAATGAAACCTGGATTTACAAATGAAACTAAATCTATCAAGCCATTTTTGTTCATTAAGGCACTACTGGTAGGTAAAATGGTATTTACTATATGATCAGCTATCTCAGACGGCGACATTCTTAATTTCTTGGCCAGCAAGAAACAAATATTAGTAGAAAAGTCTCCAAAATCCTTCACATGCGGTTCTGATATATCAAAATTGACCTCAGACTTAGTCAGGTTGTAGAATGCTAATACTTCCTCAAGAGATCGGCTAATTTCATCGATAACATTTTCAACAATCATCCAAATCACTAGAATATTTTTCCTCTCATTATCAGATCAATCGCATTTATCAACCCTTCCCCATTTGAGCCTCCAACCAAATGAGTCGCACTCTCTCGCACATTCTCTTCAGAACTTTCAAATGTAACACTAAATTTTGATTGTTTAAACATAGAAATATCAGTTTCACTATCACCTATCGCAACCACCTCATTTACATCAATTTTAAGCATCTTCAAAAGGAATGCTAGCCCTAATCCTTTATTGATTTTGACTTCGTTGATATGGAATGCATAATTACTATCTACTATTGTCAAATCCATATTATTTTCTATTAAGATTTTATTTCCCTCATTTATGTCAAATTCCCTCTCAAGAACTATTTCAGTCATTCTTGGAAAAACAGGTTTCTGGCGTACTCCTTTCATGCTTTTAGATAATAAATCAAATCCCTTCAAACAATTCTCCTTATTAGCCAATAATTCGTGTTCGATAGGGGAAGTAGTGATAACTCCTCCATTTTCACCAATGGCAATTTGAGTCGTTCCACCAAATACCGATAGAGTGTAGGCCTCTAAGGATGATCTGCCAGTTACAAAAATGACTTTATAGCCTAATTTGACTAAATATCGAAGTTTAGCTAATGCATCAAGATTTAGAGCTCCATTACCGTTTAGTGTTAGGGTTCCATCAATATCGATGGCAAAGAATTTTATGGGCCTCAAATGAATTCATAATAATAACAAGGCTACATAAAAATCTAGATTTAGGGTTCTGTCAAGTCTTCGTCAGATCAAACATCTTTATTAAAGTGTAAAAAATCGTCAGATACTCAGTTTAAGAATACATCTGCAAACTATAAGCGAAAAAATAAAAAATAGCCTAATACTTAAATTGTTTTTTTCATATATACTACTAAGTAAAAAATAGGGGGAAGTTCAACGTCGAAAGTTAGGTTACTCAACTGCGAATTGAGCAACCGTTTGTAACCTTTATCAACAGTACGATAGCACCTACAATCATCAAACCTGTTGATATGTCATCTAAAACCTTACAGACATTAGGTTTTGCCATGGCTTTCACCTCCTTTTACGTCCAATGACAGGGGTTGTTCACGCAATCCTTATCAATAGTATATATGGGTTTTTTATTTAAAAGACTGCAATAGCTTCTGGATACAATTACAATAATATCGAAACTGTAA
>JAKDMR010000530.1 GCA_030452275.1 Candidatus Nitrosocosmicus sp.
ACGAGAAGAGGATCTCACCACGTCTAACTAATGAGCGGTTATAAGAAGGCCAGTCTATCACAAATAATTAATCTATACAATCCCAGCTAAATAGATTGAGTTAGGCGACAAAGCATTGATTAAAATATGCACTTGATTAGATGCTTAGGCAAATTGGATCACATAACACAATAGATCTCTTGACTTTAGGACCATCTTCAAAATTCATGGATTAGCATTACTTTTTATGCATTTTAGAGTAACATAAGAATTCCATAGTATGTTATCTTATTTTATGAACTTTCTAACAATTCTAATTACACAAGAGATCTAATATATTACCTCTATATTCATAATTAGTCATTTGAATAATTCTAAATTTTTATCAATATGTGGTAACAATACATTTTCTATAATATCTTTGGCGCAGGCATCAATGTCAAATGATAACAGGAGATAATATTTAGTCTGGGTTTGAGGATTTTCTTTCATTAAAACTGGAACTGTGGCACATATCAATCTATCATAGGTCCCGATAGAGTGTTTAAGATTACCCAGTTTTTTTGCAAAGTCTTCTCTTGTAGCAGCTCTCAGTACTGCCTGAATTCCGTAATTTTCGGTCTCTTCTTTTGTCATAAATGGTATTAAATTCTCTCTGTACGATGTGACTAACAATTTACCCATATTGTTTACTACTCCTACAAATCTAATCGACTTGTTCAGATTTATTATCTCGTTGCATATTTGTGTGAAATGAGTAGGAGTTGAGTGAGATGTCATTTGGAACTTCAGGATAAATAAATACAATACACTTATTTATTCAGATCTATTGTACAATTAGATTAGATTGCATTTAAAATTTTATGAAATAATTCACAAAATTACAACAAGAAATCCGAAAGTCAGATGATGGTTGCTAACTTTATGATAATCTTTCTATCCATGCAAATTTCACAATAGATCTATCGATCAGACGCTTACACTTTTCCATGTGGGCGGTCACCTGTAGTCAAAGCAAATCTATTAAGATACGCATCTGTATCTATACTTGAGATTGGATATAAGAGTTATTTTAGTACCTTACGATAGTTCCCATTTTTCAGAAGACGCATTAGACTATGCAGTATATCTAGCAAAAGCTCTCTTTTTAGGTGATCCAAAAAAACAAATAATCAAGATTGTAATATTACATGTAATTCAAGAAATACCCTTTACCAAAAATCTTTTAGAGAGAATGAAAAATAAACACGATGATGATAAAGAATCAAATTTGAATAAGCATGTTAATAGTATATATCATGAAGCTAGAAACTCGATTGAAAATGATATAGATGAAAAAAAGAAGGTCTACAAATCCATAGTCGGGATTAAACTAGAGTCGTGTATTCTTTATGGCGATCCTGCTAATCAAATCATAGATTACTCTAACAACAATAGGGTTGATTTGATAGTTATGGGTAGTAATGGATTGCAAGGTTTATCAAAGATTAGAGTACTTGGGAGTGTCTCTAGAAAAGTATCAGAAGCTGTTTCTTGTCCAATGACAATAACAAGGTAATGGTATCAGTAACATTATATAGTTGATATGGTATGCGATAAAGAAAATTCATAATTTTCCATCAAGCGAACATCCATTGAAAATTGTAAAAACATCAATAATGGTCTTTCAGGAAAGTTTCTCAAGATTTTGATTCTTTTTTTATATTGGAGAAGATATTTATGATAAGAAAATCAAAGGTAGTTTTGACATATTTTCATATCGATTCTAAGATTCCTTTGTACGCTGTTTCATAATTATTAAATAAAGTTAAGAAAACAAAAAGAATGTTAGAAAGTCTTCATTAGAAATAATTTTTTCATTGGCACTATCAGACCGTAATAAGCCAGATTGTAGAATACTGCCAAAGCAGCTACCTCTGTTCCGAAGAACTGAGATGCAAATACAACTACAAGAGTGTTATTTATGTAACTCATAATTACAAAGCCAGCAATTCTAGATGATTTGTCCTTTTTTCCTAAAATATGGGAAGTGAAATACCCCACAAATCCATATACAAAGAATAAAGCAAATGCTATGACAGTCATTGTTATTGCAAATTGATACTCAGAAATGAAATAATCAGAGAATTTTGAATATATTCCTAGATTCATTAATGATACTAAGTTAAGTCTCCAAGCCTTCATCAACACTCCATGCATTCATCCTCTGTAATT
>JAKDMR010000531.1 GCA_030452275.1 Candidatus Nitrosocosmicus sp.
TGTACAACACTAGTCTAATTGGTTGTATTCAAATTAGTTATTCGACAGAGCACTTTATAGTATTATCTTAAAAGTTTGACTTTGGCTTAATTCTTAATCTTTGTCTGAAATAACCTTTACCTATTTTTCCTTTTTCCGTTCAATACCTACATGCTCCATTATTCTACTTCGATGAAATCTTTCCTTGATTTTACTATTTCGGGGTTTCGTCCTTAACTTACTTTTGCAACAAGGACATCTAGAATCCTTATCCCATTTCAAAAAGATCTGACAAATTTGACATCTTTTATGGTTAGATAGATAATGTGAATAGTGACTATTTTTAAGAGATCTACTAGCTTTGTGTATAATACATTTACCTTTACAATTTAACATAAATAAATAGATTGACTTAGAAGTCAAGGTATTTAAAAAACCTATAACCAATGCAATTGGCTTCTGTGACGAAACTGGTAACATCAACATTCCAGTAGAAGTTTATAGGTTCTCATATGTTATTCAATTCAATAAATAAATACGATGATAGCTTAGTATTACCTCTATCATGTCTATTTCAAAAGATTTAGACGAAGTAACTACAGTTATCGTTTGTCCTTTTTGCATCGAGCAGGGACCAAAATATTGGATTACTCGATATATGAATTTCCCTGGAAGACCTCGCAAAGCAAGTCCACCAAAAGTATACTTTTTATGCCTTACTTGTGGGTATAAAACTCGGGTTTTAGATAAAAGACTGATTCAGTTCATAGAAAAAGAATTTGAAAATCGATATAACGGACTGAATAGATAAATGAGATTAAGAGCACTAACTAGTATCTCTGCGATTTCGCTCTTTCGACATCTGATGTTCATAAACTCGGTTTCGCTGAAGGCCTTTTTTATACTTCGTTAGTCAATACTACTGGAATGCGCTTGATCATTAAGGCTGTTTAAACTCATTCGGCCAATTTTGACTGACGATGAAGCCATAATCTAGAGATAATCAATAAATTGAATCTACCTATATTTGTTTTAGTGAAGGAGATGAATTTTATGGTCAAAAGTGCGTCTATTCAATCACGATGGGAAACTGAGCGGTTTGATATTTACAATATTCCAATGAATGATGTAAATGGCTATGGAGAGGAATATCATACAGTGCTTGACATTATTGATGATAAGATTCCAGAGTCTATAACGTTAGAATCTTTCGGAATGCGTTCTGAAACCCTTGCAAAGTTTATTTATGATTTAGATAATAGATTCTACTATTTGAAAAAACCCAATATGGTCTCTTACGAGGATCCTGGAGGAAATAATCAATTTACTTTTAATCTCTTATTTATGCCTAAACCAAGTGCTGGACGAAAGTTAGAAAAAATAAATGGATTTCATGAGGCATAGCAGTCCTTTATCTGTGAAACTGATTTTATCAATATGTCTAAGCATAAAAAAAATCAATCAGTATTGTTTATCTCAAGGAATTAGCACGCTGGGTTACTTATCCTGAGTGTTGTTGTAACACTCTTACACGTCGCCCTATCGAAATCATTTAGCAGTTTGATTTATACTTTTTGGGTTTGTATTGTCAAGCCGTTTTAGCAAAAGAAAATGCTCTTATTTCTCTCATCCTTCCTGACATATAACCCAACAAAGCCCCATAAATCAAATGAAATATTAAAGATCCAACTATAATTATATCTGATAGGCCACTAAAGTTAGAAACAATCGAGTATACATATTGATTTGGGGTTATCCCACTGCTAAATGAATTTAACTTAGGTTGGATAACTAGCAAAGCAACTGGGACAAATAATACTGCCCACAAGATTACTCCAACTATCATTCCAGTTTTTAGCCCATGCTTGGAATTATATGGTGATATACGTTTCCAAAATAATGAAACTTGTCCGAATATGTTGCCAGCTATAGTCCCTGTTAAGACATGCAATCCGAATCCAATAAGGGGTGCGGAAACAGGATCATAATACCCTAGAGATATTCCAATTACTCCAAAGAAAGAACCTGGCGGAGTTTGCGAAATTAGATCTATACTAACCAGCAAACCAGAAATTCCCCAGGAGGCAATAAATCCTGCCACACTACAATATATGATGAATAATATTGGAGACGGATTTTGAAGATTTAACGTAGACATGTATTTTAAGTGCCAATCTATTATTTAAGTGGATATAAAAAGTGGTAGATTATGG
>JAKDMR010000532.1 GCA_030452275.1 Candidatus Nitrosocosmicus sp.
CCGTTGCGGGTATTCAGCCCGTACATGCGCCTCGATTAGCGGCCATGCTGCGACGTCTGAACGAAACAACCAATTCTCAAGGAATGAATTTGCCGGGGTAGAACTTGCACCCATTAAAGGGCGAACTCAAAGGGTATTTTTCGGTGCAAGTTAGCGGTAACTGGCGCATGACCTTTATGTTTGATGATGATGGCGATGGCGATGGCGATGGCGATGGCGATGGCGATGGCGATGGCGATGGCGATGGTGATGGCGAAAATAATAATGGATCAATTGATAAGAAAAGACTACTAGAATCAAATAATGCAGATGTAGTCATTAGAAATGTAAATGATTTACCAAATATATTAAATAATACAAAAAATTAAAAGCACATAGTGATTATAGAGGATCATCAACGTACGTGTGGAATCGAAAGAAGGACGAAGGAAGTAAATATAGTGACTAAAATTAATTTAGATGGAAAAGGAAACTCAAACGTTAATACAGGCATTGATTTTTTAAATCATATTGTAGTATCTTTTTCAAAACACAGCAAGATTGACATTGATTTGAAAGCAAAAAGTGAAGACGGTATCAAGCATCATCTAATAGAAGATACCGGCATCGTATTAGGCCAAGTCATTGATAAAGCCCTGGGCAAGAGAGAGAACATTAATCGTTTTGGAAATGCCACAGTTCCAATGGATGAATCCGTTTCAAGCGTCTCGGTAGATCTAATAAAGAGACAATATAGTCACATCGACATGAAATTAGAAAGAGAAAAGATTGAGAATATTTCGCAAGAAGATATTATTCATTTTTTTCACTCATTTATTGGAAATATTAATTGTTGTATGCATATTATCGTACATTATGGAACAAATGATCACCATAAAATCGAATCTGCCATAAAAGCCACTGCAGTTGCATTAAGGAACGCCATCGGGATTGATCCAAATAGCGAAGGGGGTCCTACTACCAAAGGGATGATGTAATATATGGTGAAAATATCAATTTTTGATTATGGAGCCGGAAACATTTTTAGTCTTCAATCATCCTTGCAAAGAAACGGAGCACAGGTATCAATCATAAATGATTTTGAAGAATCATCAGAAGTAGATGGAATAGTATTGCCCGGTGTTGGAAATTTTGATCCAGCAATTATTTCAATAAACAAATGTAAAGCGGGATTCTCCCGATTTATGGAAAAAAACATCTCAGTCTTGGGAATATGCTTGGGAATGGAGATGTTATTTGAGAAAAGTGAAGAGGGACAATTGGCAGGACTTGACATAATTGAAGGAGAAGTGTTGTCCCTTCCCAAAAACTTGGTAAAAATCCCTCATATAGGATGGAATAGTTTAGAGATAACAGATAAAAAGAGTAAATTATTTGAAGGAATACCAAATAAATCTTGGGTCTATTTTGTACATTCTTATTATACTACACCTAAAAATAGCGACATAATAACATCAAGATCGAATTACGGAGTACACATCCCGGCCTCAATAGAAATTAACAGTATTTATTGTACACAATTTCATCCAGAAAAATCAAGTACAATTGGCGAAAAAATGATTAAAAATTTTATAAATATTTGTAAACGATCAAAATGAAAAGCATCGCAGCAATTGATCTATTAGATGGCCAAGTAGTAAGATTGGTTAATGGTAAATTAGAAAATAAAACCGTGTACGATGACAATCCATTAGAAGTAGCAAAAAAATGGGAATCCGAAGGGGTTGACATGTTACATATAGTTGATCTAAATGCAGCTTTGAATACAGGAAAGAACAATAGTGAAATAATATTAAAGATCATTGATTCGGTAAACATTCCAGTACAGGTTGCAGGCGGTATCAGAACTATTAACAGTATAAATAGATTCTTAGACATCAAAAAGCCAATAAAGGTTGTCATAGGAACATTTGCTTTCAAACAACCTGAGATAATACAAAAGATATCAAAGAAAAGACTAAATCGGATTATAATTTCAGTAGATCATAATAAAGAAAATGTAATGATCTCTGGATGGAAGGAATTTTCAGGTATAAAATTATTTGATGCCATCAGCTTTTACCACGAACTGGGTATTAATGAGTTCTTGTTGACAAACATTGACAAAGATGGCACTTTAGAAGGTCCTGATATAGAAACACTAGTCAAAATAAACAATACCTTTAAAGATATAAAAATAATTTCTAGTG
>JAKDMR010000533.1 GCA_030452275.1 Candidatus Nitrosocosmicus sp.
TCGTGGAAATCCTTTATAATTAGCAGCTGAAACATTCAGAAATAAGAGCGAATCTGTTTAGGTGGACATATATCTTGTAGTAATATACTAAATAGTAATATTTAGCTTTATTGGTAGTATAATAGTAGTTGTTATATATCTGTAGGTATATAGATACTTTGTAGAATGCCCGAGATAATGCTAAAAGGATACCTGTGTGAGAGATGCAGACATAAGTGGGTTCCAAAAGAAGATGTTAAACCAAGAGTATGTCCTAAGTGTAAGAGTCCTTATTGGGATACACCTAGAAAATTAGGGATAAAATAGGAAAATGACAGAAACAAAAGAACAGATTTTTAATACTATCATTCAATGGTTAAGAGATTCACAATATACAATTACAGACTTGAAGAGAAATCCTGAAACCAATGAATATTAATCAAAAGTATTTCCACCAGAGGAAAGAGTAAAATTTTTTGAAATAGTATCTGATTTAAATTTCAAGGAAGAATTTTTGTTTAGATTTAGTGTAGCATTCGCCCCAGAGGAGAGAAAATATCTTGAAGGATTAAAGGAAGACGCAATTCAAGAATATTTTATGAGTTCATCAAGCATTGGCTCCTTTTAATCTATTTTGCAGAAACGAAGAGTCAGAAACTAGAGTTGAAAAGATGCTATTCATAGATACAAAATCAATTTTAGGTAAACAGTATTTCTGGGATACTATAACCAATATATTTAATGCCATGTATTTTGTTGAATTGACTTATCGTAAATTCTTAGATGACCTATTGCCTGATAGAAACGTAAGATAGGTCAGTCAATGCCAATATTGTTTCACTCCAAATTTGTCGAATAGATGCGAATCTTGGATTTTTACAAACGAATCTAATCCGAAATCAAAACCATTAATCTTTTTCAAGAACAGTTTTTTTGATTCTTTTAACCAATTAGTATACATATTTTATAGGTTTTTGATTAACCTCCACAGGCCTAGTCCAATTATTACAAAGCCAATTATTATCAATGATATGTATACATTGGGAAGAGCTATCGTCAAATATAGATTCAAACCAAATGTTGGCTCTATGATCTTTGATAAAGCCAAGAGTAAACCTCCGTAGATAAGTAGTAGGGTTACTAGTTTTGTTTTTAATCCATATCCAATTCCAAAAGAAGCAATCAATAAAATAATAGATGGAATTCCTAATGACATTCCACTTTGTCTGTCAGCAAGGTTCAAAAATCCCAACCCATCTTGAGAAGTGAAGGTGTTTATCGTATCAGCTGTCAAAAGGATTACACCAATAACGGCTAATACTTTAGAAACTAGTCTTCTTTTTTTCGATTGTGAATATATCATTTAGAAGCATTTGCAATCTTGTTGAGCGCTTCATCTACCGAATTACTCATACCGTCTTTTGCAAATGCTTTTCCAAATCCGGGGATTTTAGACAAGTCCAGATTCCAGACTACACTAATTTCAGTCTTATTGGCGTCATTTCCAGCCTGTAGTAGAGATATAGTTTTTACTCCAGTAACGACGCCTTGGGTTTGGTTTTCAATAACCGTATATTGTTCTGGATTAATAGTGATCATCTGATGGACTTTATTATCCATGAACGGTGGTGCAGGTATGGTAACTTCTCTTTCTACTGTGTTATTTGTTTTACTAATATTTTTTACAATTGAGATGGGCCAGTAGTCAGGATTATTGTCTACATCTGAAACGATATTCCACACTTTGTCTTTTGAGGCATTGATTAATTTGGAAGCATTGATGGTATCCGTTTGCTCTGCATAAGCTGATATAGTACTGGTAGACCCAGCGAACAAAACAAGCAGAGTTGAAAATGCAATGATTGCAACTGTTGTTACTGATGCTAAAGTGGTGTTTGGTTTCACAGATCTTTCTATTATTAATTTTTGTAATTTTGTCATCCTAAAATTATCTTATTTGATTATATTAACTATGTTGGACCTTTGAGACGTAACTATGTTACCTAAGGTATTTTATATAGACAATCCGTAGATAATGATGTGTTTCTACAATGAATATATACATACTTATGAATATATTTACAGAATGGTCAAGCGATACTCTAATTGGACATATGAAAACATTTTGTTACCAAGATCGATTTGTCCATTCTGATTGATTCATTGTGGTTCATGAATACCGTGATCGAATATTTATCAGGAAGG
>JAKDMR010000534.1 GCA_030452275.1 Candidatus Nitrosocosmicus sp.
ATTACAACTGCAATATGCAACAAGATAATCCACGAAGAGCAATCAAGTATATGATGGGCTGTTAGTCCATCAAGAAACTAGGATAAACAATAGATCTCTTGCGTAATTAGACGGCCCTTAACATTTTGTGGAATAACGACAATTACTTGTAAAAACTATAATGTTATATCTGTAATTCAGATGATATTTGCTAAGTTTATGATGATTTTTCGTTTGGTGCTAATTACGCAATAGATCTAATCAAAATCAATTATGACCCACCCTCAAATAGATTCAGAGTTTTATCTGAAACTATATATCTTAGACGATTCCAACGCATATAGAAATAGATATTCTCAGAAATTTGTGGACAAGGCCTTTTTGAATATAACCATCATTATCGAACAAGTCTATTTCTAAATTGGCAACAATGAACTGATCTCTATAAAATTCCCTTTATATGGACGGCGAGTCAATCCTAGCAATGGCGGCTTCATAGAAGTATAACAACAAAACCTGTGATATAGCATATCGTCCGTATTGAATGTACCATTTAGCATATTTTGTCATAATTTTAATGATCAATCCATGAATGAAATATTTCTGTGTCGGTTCAGATAATTATGCTAAATGGTATAGATTACATCCAATATACAATACTAGAAGATGCTACAAGATTTTCATATCGTCGGAGCCCTCCTTTATTATTATGCCATATATAAGGAATGTTGATCATGGTTTATTATGTCAGTTTCAGTAGACCCAGATAAATCAAATTATATTGGACTAATTAATGAATCCGTTCATACTAGTGATGATCTAGACATAGGAGATGTTTATGCTATAAACAAGTTCTTTTTAGTAGTAAAAAGGGGATATTTAAGAATGCATTATTACTATATTCCAATAGAAAAAGTCGATGGATGGGATGGTCACGTATTATGGCTTGCGCTATCTGAGGAGGAGGTCATCAAATATGAAAGAGATATCTTTCCTAACCCTCTAAGATATTATGTAAAGGGTTTTGAATATGAAGAAATGCCCCCACCAGTTCCAAATTTAAAACAGATTGCTTCAAAATCTAAGCCATTTACCGAAATGAATCCTTACAACAAGGATAACAAAGATATTGATATTTTTAAATGTGATTTATGTGATGAAGTATTAATTAAAGAGGATGAATATAAGAAACACATAGTAGAAAGGCATCTATGATCAAATATTCAGAAAATAATAAATTATAATGCATCAGTAACAATTTTTATATATCAATTAAGATAATTGCATAAACATAGACCATGATTCCAAGTCGTTCTTAGTTTTCTCCAAATGTTTTTAGCTATGGTGGTTCCACTATCATCATGTATAGTGTTTGACTATCACCAACAACAGGACAGAGTTAGAAAAGGAGTACAAGGCTCAAAAGAATGCAAAGACAAAGAAAAGAAAGTAAGGACATAGATGAATGGCTGAAACAGCCTTTTCCACTATAAAGAGAACGTTTGGTGAATACGTATCTGCTACCAGGTTTTAAAACATGGTAAAAGAGATGATGATAAAAGTATCATTGTACCATCTGTTTATGAGAATATAGTACAGTTAGTGGGAAAATATAGAAGGACAAGGAACGAGGAAACAAACCAGATGAGGTCCATCGTTTACATTGTAAATACGGCGAATGAATAATGCAATAAATCTTATATTTTGGAATTTTTATTTAAAAACTAATACTTTGTCACTGGAAAAATAATAGGATTAAATAAAATAATATATTACTTTAAGAAATATACTTACTGAACTGTACTACCAAACGAACTTACATCGTACCTATATGTATTATCAGCAATAAGGAAAAACCTAAATTCTTGTTCTTCTCCTCTCTCTAGAATTGAAGATGGTGGTGTAACGAATCTGTTATCCTGTTTTATTAGTTCATTATCTCTATTAAATAGCAAGACGTTTACTATTACATCTTCTACACTATTAGTCGAATTGTTAACTACTAAACCACTAACATATACATTTCCGCTATCGGTCCATCCAACAGACAATTCAGATATAGAAAGATCCACTTTATCCCTGGGAACTGCATTTAGTTCTTGTAGCTGTGCATCGACTAAATGAACGGTTGTTATAGTCAACAAAAATTGAATCGCTCTTATTGACAATGTTTCAGCCAAGATTAAAGTAAGATAACACGAATT
>JAKDMR010000535.1 GCA_030452275.1 Candidatus Nitrosocosmicus sp.
TGATATAATTAATTTCAATTATACATTATGATTACAATGAGTAACATAACAAAAAACTATAAAGTAGGAATATTTGCAATGTTTATTGCAGCAGCTCTTATCGGTTCAGTTGTTGCCCTTGGCGACAACATGGCATATGCAGGCGGCAAGAACAAGAAATCTAATGATGCAGAACAAGAAATTGAACAAGGACAAGCAAATGAACAAAACGCACAGTGTGTTTCTGGAGACTTTTCATTAATATGTGGAAATAACGTAAACTTGCAATTACAAGCCCAATTAGGCAATTTGGCATTAGGCCAACAATAATCTTTTTTTTGTACATTTTAAAAATTTGATATTCCATAATCAATAATTAATTTTAGATATACCACTTTAAGAACAACATAATTTCGTATTTACTAAAAAAAATAACGAGAAAAAGCATAAAATAATAAGAATTCACTTAATTATTTTACCTTATTGTCGATGTTTATCCTCGAACCGCTAAATTTCAAAATCCTTTCTACGATCCCCCTATTTGTGTTTTTGAAAAATCAATTTAACCTTGCTTTTAGACTTGAACAAATGAGTCGTATTCAAAAATAATGTTCATTTCAAGAACACAGATAGATAATCATGGATAAAGGAATCACAATTGATTTGAGAAAACAGTAAGATCAGTAGAAAGAAAAGTATCATAAAGATTACATTAAATTTTGTCCCAATTGGCCCGCAAATGCACACCAGAAGTTCAAACAATAAAACTCCAAATAAAAAAAGATTATTGTTGGCCTAATGCCAAATTGCCTATATTGTCATTAAAGAATAAGCCTACATTATTCCCTGATCCAATAGAGTCCTCACCAGATACAACCTGACTGTTTTGTGCTGATGACTGTGCTTGCGATATTTCTTGTTCTGCTTTATTTGAATTGTCGTTTCCGTCATTGTCATTGTCACTATCATCGTGATCATGATCACCGTTGTGACATGAATGTGCGAATGCCACATCAATATCGGAAGTGATGAAGGTTGGAACAACAGCCAAGATTAAAGCTACCACTGCAATTGTTACCATTACAGATGCATTGTTTCTCTCAAATAACATTTAATTCATCAAAAGTAGCGGAAATAAATTATATTAGAATTTGTTAAGTTACGGATATAATATTTTCCATGTTCTTTCATGATGAACGAAGTCTTTAGGGCTTATTAAATATATATCTTACTAATCTCTAGTAATAGTTAGTGTTCAAGCGTAAAGGTCACTAATTTTGTTTCTAAATCTTTGGAATGTAGAATTAGGCCAAAGTATGATAAGGAAATATTTTGTAAAATCATAGCTGATTAGTACTGGATAAACCATCCAAGAACTTATATACTATATCTTGATAGTAGGCCTATGACTTATTTCAAATCCGTTCAATCACGAAAACTATTATCATTAAGAAATCAATCAGGTATAGCGGTATCATTTGTAAATTATTCTTTATCCTCTAATACTTATTCATCTACTTGCTCAACCCTTGCAAGGAGTATTGAAAACAGTCCCTAGGGATATTCATATCGTATGATGAATTTAGGTTATCAAAGATTATCTCAAATATCTTGGCATGTATCTTCTCGTGAATCTGCTTTTTTTCTTATAGGCATGGCTTTTGGGTCAGTCGATATTTTTTTTAAGTTGTTAGAAGCCCAACGAAATGATCTCAAAAGTTATGCTTACTCGTGTTTATACAAAGGAAAATACTTCAAGGGCCTCTTTCTGTTACTCGTAGCAAAAATGGCTATAAGATGGGGAAAAAATTCCTAAAGGAATATGAGAGCCGGGATATAAGACAGTGGTGAGCTTAAGTTATGAAAGTCAAATCATTTCTATGGGATAGTTCATATCATAAAGAGGAACATAACAAAGACATCTATTGTCAAAGTGGATGACAATATTCATACGTGCAAATACACTATCATTTGTAAAATTGCTATTAGGGTTTTTTAGAATATGATTTCAAATAGATATAATATACCAATTAGCAAAAGTATGCTAAGGTTTGTCATTGTGATTGACAATAAAAACATAACAGCTATGTATCCCATTGCATTTACTTACCCAAGTTATAATGACATTGCCACTAACCAGGTGCTTTGTATCCTAATTCCTTATCCTCTCATCATTTTGCTCCCTGTTTCTCTAT
>JAKDMR010000536.1 GCA_030452275.1 Candidatus Nitrosocosmicus sp.
GCAATCATCCAATTATAGTATTTCTAATTTTGTAACAGCAACCAAAAGATTCGGTTCATGTTATTTTATGTGAAATGGTTACTCATCTGTAGCACTTTCACAGATATCTCTTGAATTTCCATCTACTGATGTGCATCCCTGAAGGAATCCTTGATAATAGTCATCGCTACATTTAGCGTATGTACTTTGGCTAAATGGATTGTCTTCTCCATCAATCAAGCCTCTTTCATAACAACTGACTTTGTTATTGGTACTTGCATAGACAGATATTTGAGGGCCAATTGTTAAGGTCAATATTATAATGGTGAAAAGTCCAATCAATAACTGGTGGGGCGATAAACCGAGTTTTTGTAAGTTACTACTATATATAATCATACGCATAATCATGAGAATCTAATTATTAAAGTTACTTCTTTTTGAGGTAAAGTGTTAAGTTAATGGGCAATATTGACAATAATTCCTAATTTAAATAATCTATAGTTGCTAATCATAGCGACAATATTTGAATTTCATAACAATAGATTTTTCAAATCTAATAGCAAATATGCATATAATAAACAACCATTATTCCGGAGTGATTTTCAGTAAATATTTCTCTGTGTATACTAACTCTGTCACTTCTCTTAGTGGTATATGGAATGTTGCAATATCTCCATAAATGACCATGTACGGTCAAACAATTCTACTACAGTTATTGAATTTTGAAACTCTATCCTTCAACAACGTTAGAAATGATGATTTCTATTACTTGCGTATGCGGGACGAAAGTATGTATCATTAATGTTTTAAGACCCGGAGTGGATTCAAATCCATTAGATTATGTAGGGGTTTGTATTATGTAATAAATTATTAACTTTATTGAAACATATCTAGACTTACATGAAACTAGAAATAATACACAAGTTTCTCATCATAATACTTTTAAAGAATTTTTCAATAATTGTGGGTATATTCATGCCATAAATTTGTCGAATAACAGATAATTTTATAAACTGTTATTCAAAAATGTATTAACCTCAGTAACTTTATACTGCAAACAAAACTCTGAAAATTTTTTCTTGTAAATTACTTAAACAATAGGTCGATTACACTAACTAAAACGGCTAATATGGGAATAATAATAGCACTAAGCTCAATAAAGGGTTTCATTTTATTTTTACCCGATAAGAATTGAGATCGTTGATTATTTTCTTCACCTGCTAAAAATAGCCTCAAATATTTTAGTAATTCCAACTTTCCTATTCTAAATTGAGATTCAAAGATTGACAATAAGACAGCTTTATTTATTATTGAGCTAAATAATACATATTCGTATAATCTCTCTATTGGTACTATGGTCACACCAAAGGTTCTTTGTAAATATTTATTATAGAAGTTGAGTGAGGAAATAATAGATTTTGAAATATTATCGTCGGATAATTCTTCGTTATTGAATATTGATTTGATATGTCCTATGGATAATCTCAACGCATATTCCCTATCTCTAAATATTATTAGTAAAACAATGATTTCAATGAAAAGGATTATAGTTACTGTAAATTGGATTAATTGTAGCAATAAAATTCCAAGTGGATGGTCAAGATATGGATTAGTGATATCGAATATATTTGACGAAAATATTGTTGTGATAAGTAACAATATAGTACTTACGATGATAACATTCTTGATTATCTCATAATTTAGAAGATACTCTTCCTCGTTAGGAAATAGTAAATCAGGTCTTCTTAAATTCAGTAAAAAGATTGTTATACCGGACGTGATTGCAATAGCTAGCGCCCAAGTCAAATGAGGTGCATTTAATAACAATACATATGTAATCGTCACAACTATGCTACTGCCAATTGTATAAATCAAATCTCTATAAGGTTTAATAATATCCAACTTGAAAGAAGTATCTGAAATCAGTTTACTTCCGAGTAAAGGAAAAAGTACAAAAAAGATTTCCTTGTATAAAATAATAAAATTTAATAAAGGATAGTTCAAAATATGCGGATTATTTATAAATTCATTTTGTGTTAGCAAAGTTAAGAAAAAAAAATAAAAAAAATACCCTATCAAAGAAATTAATTCTTTCATTTTGAATATTCTAGGCTCGACTAGATTGGGATTTTAAGATATACCAATTAGCATATGTTATCAAACAGACCTCAACAGATAGTTTCTCATATT
>JAKDMR010000537.1 GCA_030452275.1 Candidatus Nitrosocosmicus sp.
ATTCAACGAATGTTATTATATTATATGTTTTAAGTTTTGTGTGTAAAATACCAAACTAAACTTTGATTGGAAATATTTTCCATTTTCCTGCAAAAATAGAAAATCATCTAGAGCTTTGCAAGCATCATTGAATCAATATTTAAAATCATTGACACCGAACTTAAAGATCTGAGCAGGAGAGGAGAGCGATATCACGTTTCCAGTGGGCCAAAGCCAATATCGTGTCCACATCTCAGATCCAGTTTAACAATATCTACAATACTTTGAATAAGCGTGACATTTAATAGTCCCGGGTTCTGAAGGTTACTTGATCCAAATAATGGTTAATTAACGTTTCGTAAATGAACATCATGGTAATAAAGACCATTTTATACCAATGTTTATATAAGACGATGGATAATTATGGGTAATGTCAAAACAAGATAAAAAAGAAACCTCTACTTCTACAACCGGTTCAACTACAAAAGATAATTTAGATCAAGTAGTTCAAAACAATAATGAAATTTTCAATCGAGCAGTTGAAGAGACTACACAATCTCTGAACCAGGTTTTTGATGAGTCCAAAAAAAGTATTGAAAGAAACATCGACGAAGCAAAAAATCAGATCCCCGTGTACACAAAGACAATAAATGAAGTTCAAGAGCAAGCAATTCAAGCCACAAGAGATATAGCACAAAACTACCTTGAATATCAAAAACAAATTATGGTATCCTATCAATCTATTGTAACACCATATTTTGAAAATGCAAATAACCAGTTATGGAATAACCAAGATATCTTTAGAAGATATCCAGAAGTATATTCAAAAATAGCCAATAATTATGCAGAAAACACAGTAGCTATAACCCGAGCAATGAACAATATCGCATTTTCAAATGTTGAAATAGTAAAAACAGTAATCAACAACACAAAAGAACAATCAAAGCAATTTGCAGAAATAGGAAAGAGAAACGCAAGAGTTTATGAGTCTTTTGAAAGAGATAACAGAAATAGCCTTTAAATAAGTACAACTTTTGACTCCGAGTTGAGTTGAGTTTTTCATTTAGTTTTTTTTTGATCAACTTGGTTACAATATCACAAAGATAACATTCAGGAATGCGTGTATGTTTAGTGGTATCATTAAATACTGCAATCACCCTTTCGATCCAACGCAACTTATGCTTTTTCGAGAATATTAATGTGTAAAAAATATTTAGTTTGAATTAAAGTCCTGAGCCTTTTTTTATAGATGGTCAATTTCAAAAACACTTTGATCGATAACCACGGATAGAGCAACTTGATCATCAATATCGGATTGAAAAGAATTTATTTTCATAATTAATACTAGACCAGAATAACAGATACAATCGCAGTCAAGGTATCAAACCAACAAATTAGAATTGGGATTTAAATTAGAAGGTTTTCAATCTTAAAGTACACAAAAATTTTACAGTTTTTAGCTTAAAAAGTCAAATATCTAAAGGTCTTCGCAATAATAATGGTTTAAATGTCTACGATAACTAGAACACCAATAATTGTTGCAGTAATCGCTATTGCATCATTATTTGTTGCTGGCCCAGCATTAATGGGCATGGATGAATTAAATGTTTATGCAAATAAGAAATCAGACACTGCATCACAAGGCCTTTTACAAGGTGAATTGTCTGAACAATCAAGTGGAGTATTTTAAGAGAACGGAACCAGTACTGCTTCAGGGTATAATGTTGATTTATCATTCAACATAAAAGACGGCCTAAACGCCTTAGGTCAACAATAATCCTTATTTTTTTCTAATTCTGCGATATATTATTTTTGTACTAGATGATCTTAGACCATTATTTTAGATCAACTCTCCGCTTCTAAATACAATTATTTCAATATATCGGGCTACACGATTATCAAAATTTTAGGATGACATCATCCATAAGTAAGGAAATACAACAGTAATAAATCTGCGTAGTTCTATTCGCTTCATTGCAATTATTTAATTAACCGATGAGTAATTGGAACATTCGTTTTTAAATCTAAATTAGAAATAAAATACATAGATCTCCTCTTGCTGATAGTATTCAGAAAGGCCATGTTGCTGGAGCGCGTCGTGGCACATATGGAAACAGTAGTTGGTCTACTAGTCACTAGACTTCTTGCGTAATTAGAACACGTTAGTCGTAACTTCCAGCCATCATCA
>JAKDMR010000065.1 GCA_030452275.1 Candidatus Nitrosocosmicus sp.
TAATTCGTGTTATCTTACTTTAATCTTGGCTGAAACATTGTCAATAAGAGCGATTAGAATTTCAAAGATTCACCAGATATTACAAAATTATATTACGTTATCCACAAAGCCATAAATCGTATAACTTTTTTTACTATTATCCAGACCGTTTTATTATATGATATCCAAATTCGGTCTTTATAGGCTCAGCCGTAACCTCTCCCTTTTTTAGCTTGAACGCTGCTTCTTCAAAAGGTTTGACCATCATCCCTTTTCCAAAGAAACCCAGGTCCCCACCTTTTTTTCCACTTCCTTTGTCAATAGAAAACTCCTTAGCCAGGTTTGAAAAGCCCTCCCCTTTCTTCAATTTTTCTAATATCAACAATGCTTCGCTTTGTTTCTTTACTAAAATATGATAACATTTGATTTTATCGGCCACCCTATCTCATTCTCCATCTAAGTTGAAATTCTCACAATAAATAAACATTATGAAAAAGTTGGAAACTCATGGACATATTCTAGATTAACTTTCATGGTCCCAAGCATTATTAGACCTTGTATGGATTCTCGCCCAAAAAATCAACTATAGGGGATTCTTATGACAAGATAGTCAAGACAGAATGTTGAATGAGTTATGAGCTTTCAAATAAGATCAAATAAGGCACTGCGTTGGTGACAATTCCATGCTCAACTGTTTAGGTTAATAACAGATTTGTTCCTATAAAGCGATTTTATTGGTAAAATAGCCTTTACTAAAAGCAAACCTATCAAAACTATGTAGTAGAATTTAACTCAAATGGATTTGAGACTAATAGGGACTAGTACATCAAATATCAAACCCCTGCGGCAATGAACCAGTCGTTTTCGAGTCCATAAATATAACTAGTACTACACATAGTATTATTTCATGAGCGATTTTGCCTTTTTCAGATTTACAAGTTTGAATATGTTAACCGAAGAGGAAATAACGCATAAAAACGAAATTGTGGACATTACTGAACAAGTCTTGGATGCGGAAGGTATTGAATGTGATTCAAGGATATCAAAAATTTCCGAAGATCAACTAGCACTGATTCTAGAAAAAGTCAGGAAAATTAGAAAAAAGAAAGTGAATCCAGAGAATGAAATTACCAATTAAGAGGAACTGCATGATAGACATTATGGGATCTTGAGAAATTCATGAATATTTTGTTGATTGGAAGCATATGCATGATGGCGTTAGGTATATTTCTCATGGTAGCCAGAACCTTTCTACCTGGTACAATCGTTATTATATTAGGAATTCTAATGACATTGTTTAGTAAATATCCTTTATTCAAGAACATGAAAGCAAAAACAAATCTAGCTAAGATATGTACATGTTCCATCTGTAATCATAAGAAATCAAAGAGTTGTCTAGATTCTGGATGTCAATGTTGTATCATTATCAAAGAAGGCATTGTTGTTGGCCATCATAATAATGCCTTACAATAGTTACAGAATTGATTGCATTTAATATTTCATTAGATTCTACAATTGATGGCTTAGTGATCTATCACTCCAACGTTATTTCTTAAAATCAGGTACTTTTAATGGCATAAGTGCGAAAGAATTCATCTTTTTTGGATATTTTAAAAACCTTAATCCCTCCCCCTCATCCACTATTAAGTTGATAGGAAGTTAGAACCAAATGAAGAATTGAAAACACATTACTGTTGAGTAAACCCTAATACAAGAAAATAATGAATATATCATTTTGGGTTTCTGAGAGATTTGTTGAATATTTGTTGTGTCCATGACTGGACAAGAGGAATGTGGAATAAAATTTAATTATGATATTGGGTATATCCTACAAGAAGACAACCAAGTTACTTTGCGATTGTAGACCACGATGTGAAATTCAGCGTTGAGTCAGCTTACCTGCTTGCACTTGAATAACTTATTAATTTGATATTTTTACTTACAAACATGAGTGAGAAGAGAGTTGCAATTGTGACTTGAAGTTCAAGTGGAATAGGTTTTGAAACATCTTTGATGCTAGCAAGACATGGATTCATTACTTATGCAACGATGAGGGATTTACAGAAAAGTTCAACGCTGAAATCTATCGCCGATAAAGAAAGCATTCCCTTGAGATGTATTCAACTTGACGTTACGAACGATTTGTCGGTTAAACAAGCAATTGAAACTATAGAAAATGAGTCTAAACAAATCGATATTCTGGTTAATAACGCAGACTATGGTTTGAGTGGGGCTCTTGAGGATCTTTTGATAGATGAAATAAAATTACAATTTGATACAAATTTTTTTGGATTGATCCGAGCCACTCAGGCAGTGTTACCCATAATGAGAAAGCAGAGATCTGGATTAATTGTCAATATGAGTTCCGGCCTTGGCCGTTTTGGCATCGCAACTAATTCAGCGTATGCGAGTTCAAAATTTGCTATGGAGGGATTAACTGAATCAGTATCCTATGAGCTCGAACCATTTGGGATTAGAACTGTACTAATAGAGCCTGGAATAATCAAAACTAACTTCATTAAAGCCGCGGTATTAGCACAAAAATCTACAGACCCTAATTCGCCATACTTTCAATTTATGAATAATATGGATGAAGGGATGAAAAAATTAATTGAGGGTGGCGAGGGGCCCGAATATGTTGCTAAGGTTGTACTGGAGGCCATAAACGACAGCAATCCCAAGCTAAGATATCTTGCAGGCAAAGATGTTGAAAAGATTATGGAAATCAAAAACAAGGTATCAGATGAAGATTTTCATAATATGATAAAAAATATGAGTGGCTAGCTAAAGCTGGCATAGTAAGGAAATCGATAGAATCTATTGCATGAATCTAAAGGATTCCTTGATTTGTTGAAACTCCTTATATGTTTCGGATACATTTGACTGCGGGCTAATGAAATTGACATGATACAATTGGTTATTATAGATTGAATAGGTATCCACTTCGAAGGTCCAGATATTTTGGGCAAGGAAGGTCAATTCTTTGGCAGGCTGATCGCCAAGTCTGGTATAGTTATTTCCAAGTACCTTTACATTCAAATTTCCATAAATTGAGGATGGATCTTGAAAAGAACTCATCTTATCAGTGACTAATTTATTCAGGAAATCTGCGGGTAATAACTGGCTGTCTTCTAGTGATCTGTTTACATCATTAATAGAAATGCTAAAAAATATTTCATTTAATGGAGTGACAGGCTCACTCACTATAGGTCGTAGAACTAATGCTGTAGTTTCTCCATAATATGGGAAAGTAGAATTTCTTGGAGCTATTTCCCATTCTAAAGGATAATTGAGGCTGTATGTTTGATTCGGATCAGTGAATGTTTTTTGTGTCGAATTCGATTGTGCCTCGACATAACCTTGTTGAAAGTTCATTGTTCCTATTAAAAATAGCAATAATGATAATGGAATGAAAACAAAAAAAATGATTTTATTATACATTAATTAACAAGGAACCACTAGTTATTTATTTTCATCTATTTTGACACGCCAATGGAAAGGAAAATGGAAAGAACCTGTTCACCTTACACTGCATAGAGGAGTATATCCACTGTACTTCATTGATTATTAAAGTTATATATCACTTTAGTATAACATGACTAGAAAGATGCCAAGATCAAATTCTGCTGAATTAATTACTCTAAGAGTTAACATTGTAAAAGAGTTAAGAAGTAAATGGAAGAGGGAACGAGAGAGGAATCCCTATATAAATGAACACTTTGGAGGATTTGTAAACGAGTTACTACATGAGATACTAGAAAAAGATGAATTTTTGAAACACTATGCCCCTTTTTTATCAGAGGAGGGATGCACTAGGGATACGCTCTATATTAAAGACTATAAAGAAAATAAGATTACAGAAATCCATTTTAATGAGGAAAAGTTACATTGTTCACTCTGTCAATCATCTTCGTGTTTTCATATTCAATTTGCTATGGCCACCCCCCGTGTTGCGAAATTGAACATAAGAAACCAACCGGCTGATCAGGAAATTGAAGAAGATGGACAACAAGTAAGAAAGCTAACAATCAATAAGAGAAGGAAATCCACAATTTCCAGAAAGTAATACTAAAAGATTTGGTCATGGGATTTATCAAGAGGTAATCATAATACCCTTCAAACGGTTTGACCTGTTAAGAACTTTAATTAATGACCCTTGGATTTATTTTTTGATCCAATTTGGAGAAAGGCATCATAGATAATCATGCGCTAACTGACTATCCTATTCATGACCTATTAAGAAAAAGGTGGAGTGCTCGAGCATTTTCTACAAGAAAGGTTGAGAAAATAAAACTATTTTCGATACTAGAGGCAGCTAGGTGGACACCATCTTCGAGAAACGAACAACCCTGGCGTTATATCGTTTTTACTAGTGACAATCCTAGTAGATTATTTGAGGCTCAATCAGTTCTACTAGAATCAAATTCCTTTGCAAAACAAGCACCTATCTTGATATGTGCCATCACAAGAAAGATGTATACAGATAGTCAAGAATCAAATAGACTTTATTTTCATGACCTTGGTGCTGCAAATGAGAATATGTTCTTAGAAAGTTTTAATCAGGGTCTAATTATGCACGAGATGGGTGGATTTAATATAAAATTAGCAAAAGAGGTATTCAAAATACCTGACGATTATGAAGTTGGGATCATGATAGCAATAGGATATCAAGGTACAAATGAAACCTTACCCGAAAAATTCAAAGTTAAAAATACAAAACCTAGGGAGAGAAAACCTCTGTCCCAAATAGCTTTCTTAGAAGATCTGGGTCGCGGTATACAGGAGATGATAAAAGAGGAATAAAAAAGGTAGATTCCAGTGCATTATCTCAACGTACATCTTTGTGCAGGTCCACAATAACCTCTTTATTCTATCAAGTAAGATACTCATATTAGTATCACACAAATTTATTGATAGAATTGAATAAGGTGTGACTAAAGGCATTCAAAAAAAAAGAGATAGGGCCCAGGCTTGCTGGAGCTAAACCAGAAAACGTTACCCTAAGAACTATTTAATTAAGCTTTGTGGGATGAGGCATTAATTGGATTTCCTTATCCATTTTTTTTCCATATCTATTGATTTGAATAATTATTCGGTCTTTAATGTTCCTCTTTCGTACATGATGAGAAATCTGATATGGATCAGTTATTTTTATTCCATCTACTGACTCAATGATATCTCCTTTACGCAAATCGGCTATGTAAGCGGGACCTTCTCGTTGTACCTCAGCAATTAAAGAGCCCTCGTTGGTCGGTAACCCATAAGAGTTTGCTAAATCACTCGTAATCTTTATTGTGGAAATGCCGATCCATGGCCTATTGGTAACGCGTCCATTCATTATTAGATCATTTATTATCAACTTTGCAACATTTATCGGCACTGCAAATCCTATACCTTGTGCATAAGGCATTTTCGCAGTATTTATTCCAATCACTTGCCCTTTGGTATTTATGAGTGGACCCCCTGAATTACCAGGATTGATCGATGCATCAGTTTGAACAAGCTCCATGATACCCTGTTCAAACTGCAATTTTCTGCTTAGAGAACTTATAATTCCAGCAGTTACAGAGGGACCCCCATCCAAACCAAAAGGATTCCCAATCGCAATTACTATTTGTCCTATTTTTAATTCATCCGAATTGCCTAATTCTGCGTAAGATAACGCATCTTTGGATTCGATTTTGATTATAGCTAAATCAGTAATAGGGTCCATTCCAACTACTATTCCATCATAAATGTTTCCGTCTGTGGTTGTAACTTTTAACTTATTTGCCTTCTCAATGACATGATTATTTGTCAATATGTATCCCTTCTTATCTATTATTACCCCCGACCCAACACCTTCTACAGGAAAAATTCTTAATAATTGGTCCTTGACCATTCTCACGCTGGCTATGTTTACTACATCTTTGTTAACTTTTTCAACTGCATTTATGATTATGTTTTCATTCTCATAATCAAATGGTATTATTTAGAAAATCCCTCCTTTAATGATAACCAGTGGGAAATAACCGGTGCATCAGAAAAGCAATAGGGTTTTAACAAATAGATCAGCGAATTCTCATTTGTTTTTGATGATAATTTTTTTACCACTAGGTAGATTTATGGATGTCGTCTAATATAAATAGTATAGTTAGATCTATTACTGAACAGTTACCAATAATCACTATGCTAGAAAATATGAGTGCATCGGGCCATATCCATCCCAAAATGAATGAAAAATGAGCTGAGCTTTGTTTCAGCTCAGCTCATTTCATTTTACGCTGAATCAATACGGAAGATATCATCAATAGAGCAGAAATTATGAATACTACGTGAATAGATAAAATAAATTTGTCTATGTTGGTGTCACTGAATTGAACTGAATTATGACTTGTATCGTAGGTAGAGCCCGAAAAGATGACATCGACAGACTCCGATGGTAGCAAAGCGGAAAATATCAAAAAGACTAATCCGATACTAAATGCGCTTCCAGTCATAACCAGGGTAGTGCTAATACCGGCAGCTACCCCTCTTCTATTTGGTGGTACTGAGTTCATTATGGTGGCTCGGTTAGGTGATGTAAATATTCCCATTCCTGCCCCTATGAGTGCAAGTGGCAATATAGCATCCATATATGAAATCCTCGAACCCATGGTAGTCAGCAAAATAAAACCTATTGCAGAAACTATCAATCCCGACTGAGAGATAATTTGAGACCTATATTTATCAAAAAACCAACCAGTTATTGGAGCAACTATCGCCAATGCAAGGGAGACAGGAATTAGATAGATCCCCGAATCTAATGGGTTTAGGAGCATCGTCGGTCCCTGAAGGTAAAACACCATCACGAAGGTAAAGGCTCCACGAGCAAGGGAGTTAAAGAAAATCGCAATATTACTACTGGTAAAGAGTCTAAGTCTAAATAAGGTAAGATCCATCATGGGGAAACTCACTTTTTTCTCATTCTTATAAAATAATACTAACAAAGAAATTCCAGCCAGTATGAACAAGATAGTTTCAAAAATATTTAAAAGATGAAAAGAGCCGAAAGTGATTCCAACTAACAGGACTATCAATCCTCCAGCAAATAACAAATTTCCCAACCAGTCAATTTTTTCCCTTTTTATTGTTCCTAGTTCTTTTAGCTTTGAGAATGCCCATAACGTAGCAAATATTCCTATGGGAATATTTATCCAGAATATAGACCTCCATCCAAAATATGAGGTCAAAGCCCCACCGATCACGAGGCCCATGACTGACCCCACTACAATAGATATCTGATTTATTCCCAAAGCTTTTCCCCTCTCAGACTCTGGAAATGAGTCCGACAGGATGGCGGAGCTGTTTGAAAAAATAAAAGCAGCTCCAAATGCTTGGATAATTCGAAAAACTATCAATTGTTCTCCTGTTTGAGACACACAACAAAGTCCAGAGCCAATTGTAAACAAAGCAAATCCGAGATTATACAATTTGACTCGCCCAAACATATCAGCAAGTCTTCCAAACGTCAATAACATTGAAGCCGTTACTACCCAATACCCAATAGCTATCCAGACGAGTGTAATAAGAGAGGTGTGTAATTCGTTGGCAATCGAAGGTAGAGCTATTATTACTATATTCCTATCAAGAGACGCCATGAGGGTACCAATAGTTGTATTACTTAATGCTAACCATTTGTAATTCAAATTTCCTAAATTATGATAGCTAAACCATCATATACAAATGCTTCACAATAAAGAATGAACACTTCTTTGATTAGGCGGAAAACGAGAGAACAGCCTTTTTTCTGAACAATTAGACTCTTTTTTGCAAACTAGAACAAGAAATTAGAATTGTTCATCAGAGTTCAACGTACATCAATCAATCTATCACATTGAGCATTTTGCTATCAAAACTTTTTTTCAATTTGATGATGATATAGGTATTTCAAATATGGTACAATAGACCAGATCTATTAGATTATCTTTTTGATAAGCAAATATTTGTTTATTGAATAGTAATACTTCATTAGATTTCCATTTAATTGTTACCGACACCTATTAATTTCGCTAGAAATGGAAATAGAAACGCAATAGATATATAGAATTGTATCTTTTAAAGTAATAATTTTTCAGAAAAAGAATAAAAGAATAAAAAAAATGTAGGTAATCTTAGCGGTTAGTTTTGTTGTGCTGCTGCATTATTTCCTTCATTTTCTTGGTTTTGTGCGTTTATGTTGTTACCGGATAATACGGAATCGTCACCAGAGGCTACTCCACTGCTTTGATCAGAGTCTTGGGATTGGCCGATGCCTTGGTTAGCGCTGTTACCACCGTTATTGTCATCATCATCATTACCATTTCCTCCACTTTGTTGGCCCACTGCGTTGTTTCCACTATTTTCTTGATTTTGTGCGTTTATGTTGTTACCTGATAATACTGAATCGTCACCAGATACTACTCCACTGCTTTGACTGGATGATTGTGACTGACCGATGCCTTGGTTAGCGCTGTTACCACTGCCGTCATCATCATCATTACCATTACCACCTTGTTGGGCTATTGCATTGTTTCCACTGTTTTCTTGGTTTTGGAAGTTTAAGTTGTTACATGATAAGAATGTCCCTTCGCCAGAAACACACAATGCACTTTGTTCGGATTCTTGGGATTGGCCGATGCCTTGGTTAGCGCTGTTACCACTGTCGTCATCGTCATCGTCGTCATCATTTCCTCCACTTTGTGCTGCTGCATTGCTTCCTTCATTTTCTTGGTTTTGTAAGCTAAGGTTATTACATGAAATTAGAGTTCCGTCTCCTGATACACAAATTCCTAATTGGGTTGAAGCCTGTGATTGACCGATGCCTTGGTTAAGTGAGTTGCCTTGAGCAAAAACATCTAGTGTCATCGATGTAGGTCCCATCAAAAGTATGAATGAGATTGTCAGTACGGTTGTCGTAATAATAGCTTTATTTACAAATGATTTGTTATTCATCTATTTATATTATAGTAAAAACTATATAAA
>JAKDMR010000538.1 GCA_030452275.1 Candidatus Nitrosocosmicus sp.
GATAAATTGGTTATATCCCAGCTAAATAGTTTGAGTTAGGCGACAAAGCAGATTAAATGAGGATCTAGCAAGAGAATATAAAGCAATTATTCAGTATGTGGTATTTAGTTCTACTCTAAAAGGAGCGGAATATGGAAATATTGCAGAGCAATTAGAAAAACATGCATCTGATGAACTACAACACGCATTAAAGGTTGCAAAACAAATTGATTATTTAGGTGGTACTCCCACAACGAAGGGCAAAGAAGCTGAATCGTCTGAATATCCAAAAGAAATGTTGGAAATAGATCTTCGTGCGGAACAGGATACCGTAAAAAACTATAGAGAAAGAATTAGACAGGCTGAACAAGCAGGAGAATATGCCTTATCAGAAATTTTGAGAGCAATTATTACTCAAGAACAAGATCACGAGATAGATTTGAAGGATGCATTAGGATTAAAATAACTATTGATACCAATATACATACATTATTCTATACATTTCTTAGTGATGTCCAATACCTAAGGTGTTGCTCGATCATTTTTATTACGGAAAGCACAATCCCGGCTCCTTAAAAAGGTCATTTCAAAATAGCGGTTTTTTCGTTACTCTATATAGATACATTATATGGGATTAAACTATGGGTTCATGCTTTCACTCATGTACATTTTTCTATTATTGTTGAATGATTCGTTTTTGACATGTTTTCCAATATGATCAATAATTTACTAAACTATGTCTGCTAAATACTTTGATCTTTAGTACTTTATGATGTGTTTTTATCAGTAAAAGTATTCCACATCCAATACCACCTGCAGATTAACCTGATCCAAAAGCGGCTCAAGCCTTGCAAGAAGGATTAGGAGGTCAATTTGGAGAGATGCGTACAATGATGCAGTACTTCTTTCAAAACATGAATTTTAGAGGTGATGCAAAACCTTATCAAGATTTACTAAGAAGTATGGCCACTGAAAAGATGGTACATGTTGAACAAATAACAAATACAATAAATATTCTTTTAGAAGGTACTTCAACTAATTCAAATAATCCAAATGGGCTACCATTATCTATCACTTTAGAATCTCCTAATATTCATCACTTTTTGGTCGCAGCTCAAAGTGCACGCTCTGTAGATGCCGCAGGAAATTCATGGACTGCTTCTTATAAGTATGATAGCGGAAATCTTGTGCTTAATATGTTGTATAATTTAATGCTCGAGGCCACAGGAAGATTACAAAAGTGTCGATTATATGAAATGTGTGATAATAAAGCCTATAGGTCTACAGTCTCCTATTTAATAGTAAGGGATTTAGTTCATGAAAAGGTTTTTGCAAAGGCCTTGGAGACTCGGAGTAGATTGGGGTAAATCATTACCTGTTCCAAGACTAGATACATCTAAGATGCCTGAAGTCAGAGATTTAGAAAGCAAAAATCTACATAGTCAGATGTGGACATTTACAAATAAGGGAGAAGAGTCTTTGTTAGATAAGATATTCAAAGGTGATTCACCATTTGATGATGGTGGGACCCTAGAGGTAATTGAAGGATTCCCTGAAGGTGTTGAAATACCTAGTATGCCTGAAGCTCCACAAGAATTTTCTCCTGACTTGGATGCAGACCTGATGAAATTGGCAAAGAAATTATAAAAAGGATTAGTAACTAAGTGGAAAGCATCAGTTAAATAAATTCAGAATAGGAACTGATGGTCCTATCCTTATCAAAGTCCTGCATTTTCTATTTTCTATGTGATAAAATAGACCAATTGGTTCCATTGTTGCCTGACCAATAAATCAAATATGGTAGAGGATTAGAAAGATTTACATGATATAATTGATGAATTAATTTCTCTCAAATGTGCATTTTAGCATAAAAAGCTTAAATGGCATTCCTACCACTTATGATCAATGAATAATAACATAATGTTCACAATATTGCCGGCTTAACACTTTTAGTGGGAACTGTAGGGATCAATGCCTTCGCTCAAAATGTCACTGAGGGAGCTAATCAAACTGCAGAATACACACAGGGTGCAGTAAATGAAACTGGTGAAGCTGCTGGCAACGTAACTGAAGGGTTAGGAACTGCAGTGAATGAAACTGGTGAAACTCTCTCCAATGCTACTGGAAATGTATACTGATTAACATAAGTTCATACATTAGTAAATGATTTTCAATCTACAATAA
>JAKDMR010000539.1 GCA_030452275.1 Candidatus Nitrosocosmicus sp.
TCTTTGAATTATCACAACAACCTACATGCCCACAAGTAAGACACAATCTTAGATGGACCCAATCTGAACCAATCTGTTCACATTCTTCACAACCTTTTGTATTTCCTTTTTTGCTTAGGTCTACCACTTTTAGGTGCTTACACTCTATCTGGTTATCATCTGACATAATATAACATGACATACATAATATTAAAATTGAATAGTATATGAGAACCAACTAAGTTATTACAAACTGACTCTGCAGGTTCGTTTCATATTTTATAAATGGAGCGGGAACCTAAGGCACCGTCATATTTCTAAGTTTAGACTAGTACCGCTTTATTGTTTCTTCCCTGTATTTCTTTCTCATTTCCCAACCACGAAATGACCTTGTTCTCAACTTATAGTTACAACAAGGACAATATGGATTTCCATCCCATTGTATGAATATCTCACATACGCTACATCTTTTTTGGCCTTCTTTATATCTAGATGGAATTTGGTGGTTCCTTTTAGCTTTATATCTTATACATATTCCATTACAACTCAATTACATAGTTCGGGAGATCTAGTCTGCATTGGAAATAAATATTTTATTGCATTTCTCCATTGGCTGACGTACATTCGTTGGGTGGAACAGGAAATAGCAGACTTAAACCCGTCGCCAAAACTTTTGAAATTCAGAAATAAGAAGTTATACACATTTTTTACTTAAAAGTTCCTAAATCATAGAAATAGGTTAAAAAGCTAAATAGCCTATAAAGGAAGAGAATTATATTTTGTTAAAGCAAAGTAATTTAGTAAATACCTGATTATTTATCCAAAAGTACAAAACCAATTCCATTTCTTTTTAGAAAATCATGCTGTTTCTCAGAAACTTCAAACTTCAGCCGCCCATACACATGATCCCTTTCTCTCTTTATTCCATCTAGTTTCTCTAACATTCTATGGGCTTTTGCTGCTTCAAATACTGAATCGTATTCAATCTTTACCATGGTAATCAGCGTCATAATGTTTATAGAATTCTAACCATATCAGCAATTTATCAAACTCCTGTTGTTTCTGAAAACTTTAACTCTTCTCTGTATGCTTCTCTCTTGGTCATAGATTATGTATATGGACGGCTCATATTATTCCATATATTCAAATTTATTAATTATCTTGGTGCATCTCCAAATTCCTTTAAAACTGTGGGAACCCCAACTAAAAGTATGACAGTTGCATAGCTCCAACAGATATGGAAAAAGGTAGAAATGTCATAGAACTTTTCAGTGAGATAGAAGATTATAGAAGCGAATACAGCCGTATTCTGAGATTAGATAACCAAAAAATTTCTTGATTCACATGTGCTGATTGCGATAATATGGTAGAGTTTTGGTGAAGGATATTAACCATCAAGTCATTAAAGTAATGGGAATTTATGAATGATTATGAGTTTTATTCTGACAGATTTGTCACTTGTGACAAGTGCAGTAATGATAAGGCCTTTTTATGGTTTGATAAAAAAGATCAGGTGCATTTGATTAGTTGTGATAATTGTGGCGTAAACGAGAGAAAGATGACGATGGGGGCACAGGCTGCTGAGAACAAACAGCTGTTTTGTTGTGAAAGTTTTAAAGATTTATTACATCAAGAATTACATATCGATGAAAATCCAAGAGTGTTTGAGGTTATGGGAAAACTTTTCTACTATTTAGAAAATAGTTCTAATCCAATTGTTGAACAGATAAGGTTTTGTCCTTTCTGTGGATTTAAATTGTAAGTTGTTGATATGGTTGGATAACTGAATGAAGTTTTGTTTCAAACAATATCAAGAATTGTATGAAGAATTTATCTGCAGTTTTAATTAAGATGCTCCGCTTAGGTTTGGATATTGTCAACAATCTCTTTTGAATTACCATTCATTTTATACACGTGAATGAGCCCTGTTTTATATCCAATCTTTTCATAATCAACCTGCAATATGGATACTGTTACTCTTTTTCTATCAAATTTCTTTCGCATCTCTTCAAGACTTGTAGTGTAGATACATTCAAGAAAAAACACCCCCTAGCGGTACGACTTAAATCATTCAACTCATTCAACACCGGCCTTATCCTTTTTGTTATTGTTTGGTTTATGTCGGGCCTATAGTAAGTTAAGTCTCCAAGCCTTCGTCAACATTCACTACATTCATCCTCTG
>JAKDMR010000540.1 GCA_030452275.1 Candidatus Nitrosocosmicus sp.
CACTAGTTGCATTGGTCGAACCACTAGTTGCATTGGTCGAACCACTAGTTGCATTATCTGTCAAAAACTGGCGAAGTGAAGGGGGGGTTTGTAATACTGTAGGATCTGTAATTACTGGTTCTTCCGGTAAATGATATTGGGCTCTTAAAGTTGATTGTTGCAAATTTAAAACATCAGATGAGAACGAAGGGCCAATATAGCCAAAGGATGCCCACAATATATAGATAAATAACAATGATAAGCCTATAACGATAACAGAGATACTTATAGTACCTATTTTCCTGTTTTTGATGGGAAGTTTTGGAAGGTCACCCTCCTTTGACATAACTACAACAAAAGTCAAAGATATTAAAAAGGTTACTGAATACAAAAGTTAAGCTTTTAATTCTAATTATGGAATATTCAAACATGACACCCGAAAAAAAAATAGAGTCTTTGAATCTTGTTATTCCAATTGGAAAACCAAAAGCATTAGGTTCATACGTCCCGATAGTAAATGTCAACGATCTAGTTTTTATTTCAGGTCAACTTCCAATCGACATAGCTTCTCCATCAAACGACTTGAAATTTAGAGGTAAAGTGGGCAAACAAATTTCAATCGAGGATGCTCAACTATCTTGTAAAATTTGTTGTTTAAACGCCTTCTCTATTCTTAAGAATCTAATTGGTGACTTAGATAAAGTAAAAAGAATAATCAAAATAACAGGTTATGTTAATTGTGTTGATGATTTCACAGATCATCCAAAAGTCATTAACGGAGCTTCGGATTTCCTTATTGATGTGTTTGGAGATCTGGGTAGGCACTCTAGAGTAGCTATAGGCGTAAATAGTTTGCCGTTAAATTCTCCAGTAGAAATTGATTTTATTATTCAAATTCAAAAATAAGAAAAAGATTACTTCTTATTTTTATATTTTAAACCATTACATTAGGCATTACTGACCAAATAACTTAAAGTCGGTAATTCCTAAGCCTTTTTCCAATGTACTTCCAAGAGGCACTAATTTTAAGAATTTAGCTTCTACTGAAGATGGATATATGTATCTTTCTGGTAACTCGCCACTGAATCCTGTGTTTGCAAAAACTATTGGATCAGAATATTGTGATCCGTCTGTTGAACTCTGTACTGCAAAGAAATTGATATCATTTTGTGAATTTTTGAGCCCTAATTGAATTCCGCAAATGTTTTTGACATCGTTTAATTGTACGTTCAATTCATCGATAATCCCAAATGACAACTCTTTGATTAGTGGCTGATTAATTACTTGGTTCAAAATGCTTGTAGCCGGATTACCACTTGCAGTTAACTTATCCAATGTAATCTCATTACCGCATTGATTACTTTGAGGAGTCAAACTTAGAAGATTTAGATCGTTATCTACAACGTTAAGTAACTTAGAATATGATACGTATTCTCCGTCTGGATATATGGCATGCACATCTAGATTGTAAAGACCAGGTGAGGGAGTATTTGCAATATACTCTCCTGTTGGTGTTTTTTCTAAAGCCCATAACGTACTATATTCAGTTTCGTAATCTATGAGAAAAGCATCGACTTGAGAGGGCTCATCTTCAAAGTTGAAGGATACTTTATCTCCTCTGTTTATAGCATAGATTAACGATTGAAATTCATATTCGTGTTCGTCATCTGGTTGTCCGACCTTGGTCATTATTTTATCTTTCACAGTTATTGTTGGTGCTAGATCCGTTATGCCTCCATTATGATTAAAACTTACTTTAGGGATGTCGATGGGGGCAGCAAGAATGTTATTATTTAAACCAAATGATGTCGAAGAACTAATAATAAAGACAATAAATGCACTTATGATTACTACATTCTTAATCTTAATATATTGAAACAATTCTAATTTATATTACGGTTGTTAATATTTATGAAATATGTTTTAATTTGTAATAAAAATTCATATAATTTTATTTAACATTCTCTTCTTATGTCTTAAACAATAGTAAAATATTGGTAGTATAATTCAAATAAAAATTCTTGATCATCATACTTTCATAACTAATTACTTTATTTTTATTTGATAACAAAAACAAGCGTCTCATAAATATGACGTTCTCTTAATTTCTTAGAATGAGCATAAATACTGCACTATTACTTATCGAAATTGATTTGAGTTTACAAAGAAATACA
>JAKDMR010000541.1 GCA_030452275.1 Candidatus Nitrosocosmicus sp.
TCGTTTTAATCTCTTCTTATACCTTTTTACTTTGCTATTAGTTGAAAAGGCTGTTACGGAATCGGCCAAAGATCAATATTATTACCAATTTCATCTGATCTGTTTAAGTCATTATTAGATGATGATTCTGACTCTGAATCAGAATTATAAAAATATTCATGGCAATCTTTAATTTCAGTGTCTGTGGCATATCCTCTTATTTCCTCATGTTCAGATAAACAGTTTAAAAATTTTGGATAATTTATAGAATCATCCTCCTCACTAGTTATTTCATTATTACCGTCAGATTGACCATATACTTGATTTGTAAAAGAACCAGCATTTGCAAAAAGAGATGATATTGCAATTGCCATAGTAATTGTTATAAAAGTATTACTCGTTTTCATTATATTTACATTTGTAACTTTTCATATAAACCTAAATACAAATTCTTATGTAATAAAAGCTATCTAAACAGTCTTATAACTATAAAATTGTACAATTATCCAAAACTAGTATAAATGAGCTTATGATAAAACCCGATAATAAAAAAATAGGATGAGAAAATTCCTTTTTTGGATAATCATAATCCAACAATACCATTTTATACATCTATAGAAGTATTTAGAGTAAGAACTTTGAGAGGGATAAGTTAAGTGATCGATACCTCATCAACGTTGAATTAGTTTGTGCCTGTTTTACAGAGTAAAAAAGGAAATTACAAGAGCGAAGGTTGATCCAAATTAAGATACTTACCTTAATATTATTTTTGTGCGGCTGCAGCGCAAAAAGCGTGTTATTTGAGAGTAGCGATATTGATTTACCTATTAATTTGAGGTTTAATCGACCTTGAACTAAAATAATGATTTCATCCCACTACAATTTCTCAACCTATATTTTTTAATTTGTATAGAATATGTTATTACATCTAATGAGCTTTGTGATTATGTTTGTCTAATTCTTCGACGGTATCAAAAGCTGCCCCACAACTACACTTGAACTGTTTCTCCTTTTCTTCCGACATATTTCGATATGTGTATCAAACTATTTATTGTTAATCAAGTTGTTCATAATTCATTGTTGGACAAATGTAAATGAGTTTTGTCAGATATGTATTAAGAGAATCTTATGACTTCTACCTAAAGAGATATCCCGTAATGTTACTTTCTGACAAATCTGTAGAATTATTGTTGTGCAAACTTGTCTATAATATTATACAAATAACCAAAAATACCTCCAATACATCCGTGCCTCCGGATTTGATTAGCTGATCTATAATTGCAAAATTAATTGAATTATTCAATGACAATGACAATGCCAGCATCATGAGTGTGACTATCGAGTTATCTTTTTTTTACAACTTTCATGACTGGACCCACGGAGGTTCCGGAGGCATATTTACTATATTAAACCTCTTGCGTAATTAGTCTCAATGCAGTATTCTTATAAGGTGGACATCCATTGCCGAAATTAAACTTGACATTTGCATTTAAATAATATTTATTTGAAAAATTAGATCGATTATTTTTTACTTCTGTAGCGCTCATTTCAATGACACTAGTCAACTATTATAATAAGTCTCTTAAACCATGTTTCTTATATCATGAATAGATTACGAAGGTAAAATGACCCGCACGACGCAAGTTTTGATACTGCTAAAATAGCAAACTTAATTGCAAAATAATTTGACAATACTATTTAAACTTATAACTGCTAACATTAGCAGTGTATTATCTCATGACATCTGTTACACTCCTATTATACACTTGTACCGGTGTCATGTAGTTCAATGACATGTGCACTCTTTTGTTATTATAGTATTTAATGAATTGCTCATGTCTTTTGAATCGTGGTCTTTCTATATCGTAAGTTCGATGCCATCTCTCTATCTTTCCAAGTGTTGTAGGTTTTCCTATAGCGCCCATAATATGTTGTATTTCATGTTCCTTACAGAAAGTATCAAAATCTGATTGCAATGTCGAATGTGAATTGTGGAATTGTGAGCCATGGTCTGTAAGTATCTGCAATGGTTTTCCATGCTTTCTGATTGTTCGTTTCAAGAGATAGATGATCTTATCTGATGTACCCTCTTTGCATTTGATGGATGATAATACGTATCTACTGTGATCATCGAAAATAGATATCAACCATTTATTACCTTCATTTTCTAATA
>JAKDMR010000066.1 GCA_030452275.1 Candidatus Nitrosocosmicus sp.
ATATTCTAAAAGTAGACCTCAGCAATTATCCTTATGGCATTTGGTTAACTTACTCTTAGATAAATTTCCGAACATCCATAATTATTGTTTGTTCCAAAGAGTAGCTATTTTAGTATAGATAACTTGATTGGTACAATTTGTATTTGCATGCTTCACAAAAATAGATTAGTTACATGGTAAGCGAATATTTCAGGCAGGAAAGACAATAAATAACATTTAATATCGAAAAAAATCAAATCAAGTTATGCTAGGTTACTCTGATGATGATATCAAAAATGCAGCAGAGATAAGAGAATGGTTAACTAAACAAATTTTAGAAAAACAGGATGAAATAGAGAAAATAAGAATAACTCTCTCATTAATTGATTCTGTATTAAAACAAGGAAGTTTCAAGACTGCAGCCAATCTTGATTTCTCAAAAAAATTCTCACCCAATGAACAAAAAAGTGAGATGAATTCGCTGAAGAAAGTTCCTAATCAGTATTATGAAAAACGCAGGCGTGACGAAGAGCAAACTGAGCAAAGAGAACAGGCCGTAGAGGAGACCAGGATAATAAAAAGATTAAAGGATAATACACCCGTTGCCCGATTTCATGTAACATCTGAAGAAGTAATAATCATCCCCGAAGATCCGATGAGAATTAGCATAGAAACTCCACCCTTTAGGTCATTTTTTTTAAACAGAATATTACAAGGAATGAGAAACAAGGACATAGAAAGAATCAATCAAGGGCAATTGTCGGAATCTGAAATAATCAGCTACGATATCATAACCGAAAATGAAAATAAGGATATCCTTAAGAAAATACAGATAAAGAATTATAGAGATAAAGAAAGGATCAATGAAATTTTCAATACCGCCGCATGGGTATTGACAAGAATGCTAGATAAAGTGGACAAATAATGGACATAATAGTTGTCATGGATTTTGGGTCTCAGTATAGCCACCTAATTTGTAGGAGAATACGAGAATTAAATGTCTACTGTGAATTAGTTCCTTACAATACTTCAGTCGAGAAAATTAAAGATCTAGAACCAAAAGGAATAATTTTTTCAGGTGGTCCTGCAAGTGTTTACAGTAAGAATGCCCCTAAACCCGACTATGAAATATTTGCATTAGGTGTTCCAATCTTGGGTATTTGTTATGGACACCAAGTCATTGTTGATCACTTTAACGGCAAGATAAAGAGAGTCTCTAATAGAGAATACGGGAATGCATTGTTAACAATAACGGACAAGACTAATTTATTCAAAAACATAGATTCAGATGGTCTGAAATGTTGGATGAGTCACAGCGATGCCGCAGAAATAATTCCTAAAGGATTTGAAGTTATAGGCAAAACTAGCAGTTCTTTTTCAGCAGCAATAGGTAACAAGGACAAAAAGATTTTTGGATTACAGTTTCATCCAGAGGTAGCTCATACTGAGAATGGTGGTAAAGTATTATTTAATTTCGCTAATGTGATAAGTAAAGCAAATCCTGAATGGAGTATGTCAAACTTTATCGAAACTAGCATTAATGATATACAAAGTAAGGTTAAAAATGACAAGGTCCTATGCGCTGTGAGCGGAGGCATTGATTCTACCACATGTGCGATTCTCATACACAGGGCAATCAACGATAATTTGACTTGTGTTTTTGTAGATAATGGTTTGTTGAGAGAGAATGAAAGAGAAATTGTTGCAGAAATTTTCCAAGAAAAATTAAGAATCCCTCTAAGAATTATAGATGCAAAGGAAAGATTTTTGAAAAGTCTTGAAGGATTAGCAGACCCAGAACAAAAAAGAAAAAAGGTAGGTGAGGAATTTGCAAGAGTATTTACAGAATTTGCCGAAAATGAAGGACCATTTCAATGGCTAGCCCAAGGAACGTTGTACCCGGATGTTATAGAGAGCGGAGTATCAAGCGGTCCCGCTACAGTAATAAAAACTCATCACAATGTGGGTGGACTCCCCGAGTGGCTCCATTTAAAAATTTTAGAACCCTTAAGATATTTGTATAAGGACGAAGTACGAAATGTGGCAAAAATAATGGGTGTACCTCAGGACTTGCTCACCAGACACCCATTTCCTGGACCGGGGCTAGCAGTTAGAATTGTCGGTGAAACTAGCCGAGAGAAGATAAATGTAGTCAGAAAGGCCAGCAAGATAGTAGAAGATGTATTAGTTGAAGATAATTTATACATCAAAGTATGGCAAGCATTCGCTGTAGTAGGAGATGATAAAGCAGTCGGAATTTTGGGGGATGAAAGGATCTTTGGTCATATTGTTTCCATAAGAGTTGTTGAATCGGTTGATGCGATGACAGCCGATTGGGCAAGATTACCATACTCAACTTTAGAAAAAATTAGTTCCAAGATAACCAATGAAATTGAAAATGTAACCTGGGTAACATATGCAATATCAAGCAAGCCACCTTCCACCATCGAACCTCAATAACTAGAATTGTCGCGAGAAATTTGACGTAACGGTTCTGGGAAATATAAAGATACCATGGGTCAGGTATTACCTAAAGAAATAGGCATTCTTAGATTAGTCAGCAATATGGAAGTGGTCGATTCTCAATGTGATAATTTCAGACACCCTCATCTTTAGAATTAATCTGTTTATGTTTGTTCTTAAATTTGTTCTTGTTTTTTAATTTATTCTTGTTCATACGATTAATTCGAAATATAATCAAAAAAGTCAATCCCCAAAGGATCAAGGCAATAGAAATTTGACCGATCATCCACAAATAACCACCGAGCAATGCGAGCCCAAACCCTGTAAAAGTAAGAATATTCTTATTGTTCATAATATCTTATATTTATTCACCCCATAAAAAGATGAACCGTGATTCGAAGTCGTAATGTGGGTTACCAAGGCACTGGAATTTTCCAATATCTTCCCAACCAAATATTTTCCAATTTGCAATTTTTGTTTCTTCAATTCTAGGTTTGGCACCCTTCTTTTTGAAAAAAAACCTATTTCAGAGTCAAAATCCATACCTACGAGCAAGATCTCTCTCGCTAAAAACTCGATCGCAAGAGATACACTTCTATCACCATCTGTAAATCCGCCAAAATTGTAGACATTCTTCAATGGAAAATTTTGAGTTGTTCCCACAACATTACTAAAATATGGAACCTGTGAAGTGATCTTATCAAAGTTATCACCATGTCCATGTACTACCATGATTGATCCACCAGAATCAGCTCTTACTAGGGATTCATAATCCCCATCAAGATCCGTTACAACAAAATCTGGAATAATTCCTAAATCCAGACACATTTCGGTAGATCCATCAGCGGCTATCACGACCGTATTCTCTGACATGGTGGTATCAAATTCGCCTTTGCTGCGGTCACAGATTTCAAGTATGTAATCTTGTACTGTGCTTTTTTCAATACTAGGCCCTGCTCCTATAACCAATGCTTTGCTGTTTCGTATTTTTCTGAAACATTTTGGATCCGCGAGTTCATTTGGTTTCAGGGTCGATAAGTTCAAGGAATTCAGGAAATCCCTTTGAATCTGAATGTTCAATAATCTAGCAATTATTAGATAATAAGGATACCAGTTATTGAAATGCATTCAATTATACACTAACCATTGAGTAGTATATCTTGATTTCATTAAACTTAACAAGTATCTAGAAAATCGTGTCAAGTTTATTCCATGTTCTAATGGTATATGCACATTTAACTGTTAAATAATAAGATATGACAAAACAGGGTATGGACATGAACGATGTAGATAAAAATTCAGATGATGGCCTAAAAAGGATATATGGTTTTAAGAATATTGCGATAGTTGGAATGTCCCCAACTGAAGGAAAACCATCGAACTATGTTCCAAAATACCTAATTGGTAAAGGATACAACGTCATTCCTGTAAATCCTATTTATGAGGAGATCCTAGGAAATAAATCATATCCAAAGGTATCGGACATCCCCCATAAAGTGGACATAGTAGACATATTTCGAAAATCTGACGATGTATTACCAGTAGTTCAAGATGCAATACTAAAGAATGGAATCAAAGTGATATGGATGCAATTGGGAATTTATAATAGGAAAGCAAGAGAGATTGCAGAAAATAAAGATATTGGCGTTGTATACAACAGGTGTATTCTAAAAGAACATCAACGATTGTTTTGATCATATCTGTTCAATTTGAATATTAATACGTAAAATTATGAAATGATCGAGTAACTTAATTAAATAGTAGATCAATTTATCTATTGTAACATTAATGCCTAAATGGGGCCAACTGGACAATAAAGTAGATTTAATAAAAAATGAAAATTATAATAAAATAGGTTTGCAAAATTTTGCTAAGGTTATCGTATTTTGTATCGACAGAGATGATGATATAGGCATTAAGGGAGGACTTGAAACTCCAATTATTGGAAAGGAATTATGTATCAATGCCGGAACAAGATTAGCGATTGAAGATCCAGAAGATTCGGATTGTAATGCGATTTTTGGAGCCGTAAAATCATATGAAGAATTCAAAATGAAGGGCTATGATGTTGAAATAGCCTTGGTTGCAGGAAAATATAATAGAGGAATTGAGGGAGATTTAAAAATCACTCAAGAGATTGACAGGGTTCTAAGTATGTACGAAGCGGATGGGGCTGTAGTGATATCGGATGGAGAAGACGATGAGACGGCAATACCTTTGATTCAAGGTCGAATTCCAATTATATCTATCCAGAGAATTATAGTAAGACAAAGTAGAAGTGTAGAATATTCTTATGCTATTTTAGCTCGTTATATAAAAATTCTATTTTACGATCCACGATATTCAAAATTTTTCTTGGGCCTTCCTGGTGCACTTTTGGTCACTAGTGGTTTGTCAATAATTTTTGGATTTTCTCGTGAAGCATTCGCATTGGGTATTAGTATTTTGGGTGCTGCTTTTATTCTCAGGGCATTTGATATAGATAAATCAATAGCAACTTTATCAAAGCCTACTCCTTCTGGATTCATCCGGGTATTTTCTTACTTTGCTGGCACGATGATTATCCTAGCATCAATTTTAAACGGTATTTCTCATGTTCCTCAGGAATTATTGGATTCAAGTCAAGGAATAACGTCAATCATAACCAACAAAGTTGTTTTAAGTAGTTTTGCGACAGGAACTATAACGCTACTGTGGATAGGGATTTCTACGATCTTTGCAGGGATATTGTTGAGTAACTGGTTCAAAGGAAGTATCAACATAATATATGATATTCTGCGATTGGTCGTTTTGGCTCTATTATACATACCAATGTTACAATTAACTTCACTAATTACTGAGCGTGGAAATCCGTTCAATCTAATTTCCTCATTGTTAATTGGTTTAGCGGTTACTCTGATAGTGGCAACTTTTCTATTCCAATACTTTAGATTCCGAAAGGGCGGTGAAGCTCTCAAACATGACGACCAGTAAGATATATTAGAGCACAGATGAGGGAATAAAACATCTCTCCTAATGTCTATAATAGACAAGATTCTAAAACTAGTGTATTCAACATCCAGACAAAATCTTATTTATAAAGTATATGAAAAACATTTGACAAGCCAAATAAATCAATTTCCTTTTCCTCAGCACATTGGAATTATTTTGGACGGAAATAGGAGATGGTCAAAAATTATGGATATCGATAAAGCGAAAGGCCATCAAATGGGTGCAGACATTGCGGAAGATTTATTGAATTGGATTTACGATCTAGGGATAAAAATAACTACAGTATATGTGTTATCCAATGAAAATCTTAATAGAGAAACATATGAACTTCAAAATATTTATTCCTTGCTTGAGGATAAATTGATCGGTTTGTATAATGATAGGAGGATACACGATAAGCAGATACGAGTAAAATCGATCGGAGAATTCAATAAACTTCCAGAGAGATTGCAAGATATTTTGAGAAAGTTGGAAATGAGAACAGAAAATTATGAAAACATGTATTTAAACATCGCAATTGCCTACGGTGGACAGCAGGAACTTATAGACGCGATTAGAAAAATAGCGACTTCAATAAAAGAAAATAAAATTGAAATAGATGATATTGATGAAAAGATTATTGAAGCGAATTTATATACTGCCCATCTTCCCCAAGCGGAGCCAGACTTGATTTTAAGAACATCTGGGGAAAAGCGGTTAAGTGGATTTTTGCTATGGCAGAGTGCATATAGCGAACTCATATTTGTTGATATTTTTTGGCCCGAATTTAGAAAAATTGATTTGATGCGAGCAATTCGAACTTTTCAGAAGAGAGCTCGAAGATATGGTAAATAAATTCAGGATTTAAATTAGACTGTCTCCCTTTAAATATGATCAATGCCTCAGCACGGAGAAATTGATGATAAGAAGAACTTGATCTATTGTGGATATTGGATGACATTTGATGAGTGGGAAGATATTCACAAGTATAGCCCCGATGTGGATGGTTCAAACTATGATGTAAAGGAGACGGTTGAAGACAATGAATAGTCCTTTTATTTGAGGTGTGAGTAGCTATTCGAGGCTCTGTTCATTTAACATGTTTTATCTCTTTGTTATGGTAGTCGACAAATAACCTTAGCCAATTCCGTACATGCTTTAATTTGCAATACTTTGGCCTACAAGGAAAGTAATCATCGAAATCCTCCGTTCTATCCTTGAGGTTTTGTATTGTTCTTTCAATGATGCTTTTCTCAAATGAAGAATGAATGTGATGTTCGAGTCTAAGAAATCTACAAGCTTGTGGATACGATGTACCGCCATCGGTTGATACGGTATGTTTTCCATGAGCCTTGACCAGACCTGAGAAACCTTTCTGCAATAAGCATGTTTATCTCTTTTGATTTATTAGCTAAAAAAGTGCGAGAATTTCCTTATTTTCAGGCTCGATTGCAACCCAGATCCAGATATATTCAGAACCAATTTTGATCAAAGTTTCATCCACAATGTACTCTAGAATTTTCCTTTTCCTCGTCCGTATCTTTAGAGGCCGATACTTTTGAATCCAGTTCCAGATGGAAACATGATTTCGTTTGAATTATTGAGACAGTCTTTCTGAAGATTTCCTAAGAGAAAGACCTGAAAAGTACAAATGCAGCCCATAGTGTACATAATTTGAAGGAGTTCTGTTTCGGATAATCATAATTGAATAGAACGCCTTCGAGCTATAGGCTTATCGTTAAATGAAGAGCCCGATTCGATATGAACACGCTTTTATAATTGTTAAATTCATTCAAGGCAATGTATGATGAAATTTCGGCTGGGGCTGTATTATATTTGGTTGACGAAAATTCCGAAATTATGTATTTGATCCTCAATTATAATTACGGACATTGGGATTTTCCCAAAGGTAATATGGAAATAGGGGAGACAGAGATAGACACCGTATTTAGAGAAGTTTCAGAAGAAACTGGAATCAAAGGCCTCCAAATAATCGACGGATTCAGACAACAAATTTCATATAAATATAGGAAAAAATCAAAATTAATAAATAAAGCTGTAATTTACTATTTGGCAGAAACTAATACAAAAAAAGTTGTTCTATCATTTGAGCACATAAATTTTGAATGGCAAACTTTTGAGCAGGCATTACAAAAACTTTCATTTGAAAACAGTAAACGAGTCTTAATAATGGCCAATGAATTTCTACTGACAACAGAAAACATGAAGAGAAGTTCGATTAAATCCTAAAAAAATTTTGCTTATAGTTATCAAAGTCAATTAAGAATGAGTTAAAAGAGCTTATTGGAACTATGGGTACCTGATCCACATATCGAAACTCATTAGACAAAAAAAGTAATAAAGACTGGAAAAGAAAATTCAATTCCAAATGATTTACTCTTTTCCATAAAGAGGATGCCTCGTTCTACCTGTTTATCTACCACGCGGGCCATTTCGGTGTAGGAATTTCCCTTCCAATGCTTACAATCTATAACTAAAGCATTTTGTGATCCTATACCTACTATATCAATTTGCTGGGTGGGATGTTTAATGCTATAGTTTTTGTATACCACATAGTTATGAAATTTCATTATTTCAGAAGTAAATAGTTCAAAATCCCTCCAGTCTATTAACTTACAGTCAAAATATCTACTCCACATTCAACTGCAGCTAACGCAATTATGATCTTATTATAGGAAGAGGCGTCTAATTGCTTTTCTTTTATTGCTATCCCTCTTGCGCACAGAAAATCTATAAATTCTATGGTCGAAAAACTATTATTGATTGCAATTTTGTCTATGTTTGAGTTAAATTCTTTTAGTAGTTTGATGAGTGAATTAGGGTTGATTTTCAAAATAATTGGGTAAAAAAAAATTATAAAATCTTATTTTACTATTACTGTACCAACCATACCTGGATGCAAAATGCAATAATACGGATACTCGCCAGTCATATCAAATTTGTGTTCAAAGGTTTTTCCTTTGCTAGTCAGTGCTGTTGGACCAGCTAGACCTGAATCAAAATCCTTCCCGACGTTTGCTGCACCGACGGTTCCAGATGTTACAGTATGGAAAGCGGAATCATCGTTTGTCCAAACTACTGTTTGACCGACAGCGGCTTCAATAGGATTTGGGCTGTATGCTGTATCAGTCAAAGTAGATGCTCCTGGAACTATGGATGCCTGTACTTTATCGGACTGAGCAAAAACACTAACGTTTCCACTTGCTCCAATAACTATTACACTAAGGATTGCAAGTAAACTTGCTGCAAGATAAATTGGTTTATTTACCATTTTTATCAATCTTAAATTAAAATTCACTGTAATAAATATTATAAGATTAAACTGGTAGAAATTAATGTATTATCATTCACTTAATAAATATATTTAACCTATTGAACAGCAAGGATAATTTGCCGATTCAAAGTGAATGAGTTCATCACCCTGCTACAGGGGATCAAGCATTTTCCTATTTCGGATTCCGAAAAAAGGGTATTATATAATA
>JAKDMR010000542.1 GCA_030452275.1 Candidatus Nitrosocosmicus sp.
CATACGCTAGACAGAAATAAAGCTCTTTTGACTAATTACGCAAGAGATCTATTATACCACGACATGGATTCTACTTCTTGGTTCTTATATAGAGTTTCCCAGTCAGGAAATGACCTTGTATTTTCTGTCATGAACAATTTCGGTACGACATAGAATAATATTAAGAAAACCATTACAGAATCGGTGGACTATGAGTCTATTAAACATGAATCTTTTCTATTTATTGAAGATTTAATACAGTCGATTCAATTTAGCTCTATTTAATAAGATTCCCAATATTATTTGGATCATTGTCTCTTAATTTTCCAGACATGGAATTGGGAGTATTATTGCTTGATGTCATACGGTGGTCTTCCTTCATACTGTTGTAACCAGTTACATTATTGGATTTGATTTTAGTATCTTTTTTATGCATGAGGTATTTAGAAATGAGACGCTTTTCGTCGTTAAAACCGGTATAGTGTCAGTAGTATTTCTTAACAATAGTAGATATCACAAACCAAAAAACACTATTTACTATAATGGAGAATAAAAAACCATAATAATATGCAACAAATGTTCCAGTTATTGTACCGCCAATGAGATAGGGAACTTGTCGTTTTAAGGTATTTTTCAATAGTGAATCCATAATTTTCGCTACATGTATATGTATAACATACTTTGTATAACATGATACTATCGTTTAGAAACTTTTTCTTATAGATGATGGATTAAGTTCCATGTGATGGTGGGGGTTCTAATACTAATAACAGTATTTCTCTAATAGCAAAATACTCAAGCCATTAAGTTTGTTTTTTTTATAGAGTTAGGATATTCAAGATATTAGAGCCTCATCATGAGGAATACAATTCTTTGACCTCTGCAAACCGATGCGCCCAATTGGGTGGTACTTGATTGTCTAGAATGGCTTCAAGTCGATCCAGGTATGCATGCCAACCAGGGGCTAAAGTTAAAGCTGTTGATTTGGTGAGGCAGTTGTGAGTCATAATAAGGAGTGTATCTGAGGTTGAACCGTCGTTCTGCTTGAGCTCCAACCGAATAACAGATTCAGGTTCTCCATGAGTAAACATTTGATTGGGAGCGATAAACCACTCATGTTCAAAAACGCGATGAAGATCACAGACCCGAATATTCCCTGTAACGTGGGATCCAGATACAACATTTAAAAGATCAATCGTACCACCCTTGTACCCATCGAAGGTTCCTTTGTAATCTGGCAACCATCTGAATATTTCTCTTTGATCTGTAATTGCTTTCCAGACCAGCTCTTTTGGATGTTTAAGTCGTCGTTCAAACTTTATTGTTCCATACTTTCCTTCAACGGCTATTGTTCCTTTAGATGTGTTATTTGGTGATTCTCCACTTCGTTTCTCAATTGAGGACAATTGTTGGATAACATTTTTATTTGTTCTTTCAAACTCTTTCATACCCTAATAATATCTATACAGATACTTATCTTTAGGGGAAGCAAAACTCCCAATATTGGACAACTTTATAACTCACTTTTGCAATAATTAAATGATGACTGAGGACGAAGGGGCAGTAGTACTTGATAAAACTGATCTTACTATTCTTTCCACATTAGCTTGGAACTGCAGATCTTCTTATAACAGCATAGGTTCAGAGGTCGACCTAACATCAAAGAGTGTAAAGGCACGAGTCAAGAAGATGATACATCAGGGAGTCATCGAAAAATTTGTAGTTAGAGTTAATCCTGCAGCTTTTGGATTTAAGGTATCTATTGTACTTGTAAAAATTAGTAATGGAATAAATAAAGATGATGTCATTAAGCGTATAAAACAGCTTGGTGACATTGCATACCATGTACATCATATGGGAAGAACGTGTGTGGCGGCTCTAATCATCAAAAAACCATTAGATGATCTATTTGTCCAATCATTAAATCATCGCTTAAAACCTGCAACCGTTGTGAGTATCACTATTTTAGAACGCCGCGTTGAATCAATTAATCTAAGTGAAACGGATTTGAGAATAATAAAATGTTTACTGTTCTCAGGTGCGAGGACAGAGATATCAGATATTGCCATGGAAGTTGCCATTTCTGAAAAAACCACGACTAGACGCCTTACTAAGTTAAGTCTCCAAGCCTTCGTCAACATTCACTACATTCATCCTCTGT
>JAKDMR010000543.1 GCA_030452275.1 Candidatus Nitrosocosmicus sp.
CATTCTATAATAAAGGAATGGCCCTTTCAGCCACATCCAAATTTGCAGAAGCCATTTTCTCATACGAAAAAACCCTGGAAATTGATTCTGATAACGTCAAAGCACTAAATGGAAAATCATGGATACTTGCAAATCAATTCCCTACGCGCATTAATGAGGCATTGGAAACAATAAAGCGAGCATTGGGGATTGATCCAACAGATATAGATATACTATATACATATGGATTCATAATGGAGCACATGGGATCTTATAAAGAATCCGTCTCAATTTACAACCATATATTAAAACAAGACCCCTTGATACCCGAAGTTTGGTATAGATGCTTTGTATCCAAAACGAAATCAAATGATAACGAATTACCTGACTCTGTATTTTACTTGAATCAAGCAATTGACCTAAACCCAGAATATGCAGTAATGTCAAAGACGGAAGGACATAAAAAAATACCAGGGAATGAAGCACACTACTCTATTCCCATAATGTAAACACATTGCGGAGAATCACCCTCCGCATGCTGATTTTCACTAGGGATTTATTGCATCCATGTCTTTAAATAAACAAGAATCATGTTTAGTTCTACTGCCTAAAAATGAATTATTTTTAATCTCAAATCATTTTTTCCTGCCATGGAAGTGTTTATTCAAAAAATAAAGTAAATCGTTTCCAAGAAAAATATTTACTACTATATTCTGCTACTTGATCTGATTGTTAACAGTAGGTAGGTATATTATGACATCGTGGTTAGATATCAATATCCTATGTTTCAAATTAAAGTGAAAAGAATAAAAATTAATAACATGAAACGTATTTGATATTAATTGAGTATTATTGGATTTTGCTAATAAAGATTTCGCAAATAGTCAGTGCAAACGCATCAGGGAGTTGGATCCATTAATCAGGTTTGTGGGCATAGCAAATGGGATGGGTACATTAGTGGGAACTTCCTACCGAGAACAATTGAATACCCTGATGAATGTTGATGAGACAAAGCACTATGCCATGCAAGCAGTATTTAGAGCAGAACTTCGAGAAGATTTTCAAAAGAATCTAGGTACCCTAAATTATTCTGTGGGCAAATATGACAAACTAATACGTGCTACAATTCCGTTAAAAACAGTCAATGAAAGTAAATACTATCTTTTGATCTCATTTGATATCGAGGCAAATTCAATATTCATTATTGAAAACAAAGTTCTCCAGTATATCAAACTAATAGCACCGGAGTAATTTATTTTGCAGCAAGTCGACCAATAAGGCTTACTAATTTGAAAGGCAGTTTATCCTCTAATAATCAAATAAATCTAATCTAAGTTGTAATTATTCGATTTTTATATATCTAAAATTACCAATTGTTATAAGGGTTGGTGTAGTTATTATATGCATGAGACAAAAATTTTCAGCGGGAAGTAAATGTGAGTGTATGTGCCATGGGAAAGCGGGCATTACCGAATATTGTGGTTATTGTTCTTCTTCACATCGTAGAATGAATACAAATCAAAGACCCAGAAGGTAGCTATATTATTTTTGAGAAGATGGCTTCTTGAAAACTTGCGGACCTGAATGATGCTTTCGAAATCAGTTTGATTAAATAGAGTGTCTTTTAAGATATCAATTACTTTAATTTTATGATCGAGAAATTAGTTAAGAAACCTGTATATGTTGTATATTTTTATGAGCTCAAAATATACCATTCAACAATTTGATCAAAACTTAAATAATCAGATTCCTAATTTGCTACTTTTTGCAAAGTTCTTTTTGAGAGCTTGGTTAGGCCGGTATCAACCTGATGCTATTCGGCAATTCATGTTTCTTTCCAATGCTTTTCTAAATCTCCGAGTCTATTCATTGCATCAAGATTATTCTGTAAATCACAGAATAAGGGCTCATTTCGGATTTTTATGAACACTTCGATAACTTGATCATTAGTAACGCCGTGTTTGATGTCATAATGGATATTTCTAATTATATTTGATAATTTACCATATTTCTTGTGTTTCCTTATCTCCCATTTTGACGCATCCTCGGGGAGTCCTTTAACATATTTTATAACAGTTTTTTCCATATTTTCAATATGCCAACTTTTTAGGGGAAAGTTATTTTGGGTCAAAAAATCATCCATTGTAC
>JAKDMR010000544.1 GCA_030452275.1 Candidatus Nitrosocosmicus sp.
ATGAAGAGGAATTGAGTATTATAGGATTGATAAAATTTTTCAAGTGCGGAGATTATTGATCTATATACAACGTACCTTTTTAATATGTTAATATTAATTTTTTTATGTATGACATGAATGATGGGAGATCTAACAAGATTTTGTTAATACTCCGACATGCAAAATCAAGTTGGAAGAATAAAAAATTGGACGATCATGGTAGACCGCTCAACAAGAGAGGCAGATCGGAGGCCATCAAAATGGGAAAATATTTGAATAAGATGTCTATTTTGCCCAATTTGATCATAACCTCTTCGGCCCTTAGAGCCATTGAAACTACTAAATATGTATGCAAACACGCCAGGTATGAGAATCTTGTTGAAGTCAATTCCTCACTGTACGGAAGTAATATGGACAATTACATATCTGTAATATCTACCGCATTCAAAACTGAAGAAAAACTCCTAATAGTTGGTCACAATCCAGTATTAGAAGAGTTAGTGAGCTTTATTGCCAACAAAATTATCACATTACCTACTTGTACATTAGTTCAAATTAATTTAATTTTTGAAAATCGGGATTCAATCAGTTTGTATGATATTTTTAGGTCAGAAATCGTGAATGTGTGGCAGCCAAAGGATCCAATAGAAAGTAATAATTTGTAGGAGAATAGAAATTGAAAATATTAAATTAGCTGAACAAAACGGAGGCCTGTTTAATTTTATCAAAATCAATGTGTTAAAATTACTACACAAACATGAATACAAAATAGGTTTTAATTTATGATCATCGCTAACAGGGGGAACCTATACATGGATATCAAAAATAAACTGGCAATAAAGAATCCATCTATTTGAGTTTTATAATACTTAATATTACAATAACGATATCTAATTGTATGTTACAGTGTTTCTATGTTCAATATGATTTAGATACCCATGCCAATAACTGTTATCAAAATTATGAAAAAGTTCTTATTAAGTTAGACAAATATCTAGAAAATCCAAATGAAGATAATATCCATCATATACGAACATCGCTTCGAAGACTAGAAGCAGCTTACCAGTCAAGTCCCAAACAAATACGAAATAAGAAAAAAATTAGAAAGTTCGTCAGTTCAGGTAAAAAGCTTTTTAGAATTAACAGCAAGATAAGGGATGTAGACATAATTGTAAAAATGTTAACTAATGAAGGTAAACTGCCAGAAAGGCAAATTGAAGAATTTAAAAGTAATAACGAATATGACAAGCAAAGATACCTTAAAGAATCACGAATAGTCGCATTAGATTTAAGAAGACAGATCGTTCCGAATCTATACGATAGAAAAAAAATTGATAGGAGCTTTACAAAGAAGTCAAGAAAAAGACTATTAAATATGGTAAGAAAATTAAAGGTAAAGGTAGAAAAAAATCTTCCGATTGTTATTGATAATGAAAACAAAATATTGGTATTACATGAACTCAGAAAAGATACGAAAAAGTTGCGTTATCTGATTGAACTTGTAACAAAAAGAGATTACGAGAAATCTAGTAAGAAGTCCATTGAGAATGAAGACTCAGACAAGCAACTGAGAGAAAATCATAACAGGATTCTACAACAGCTTGAAAAGATCCAGGTAATGCTTGGCGAAATCCATGATTATGATGTCACCATTGATTATCTTAAGCAACAACATGTATCAAATAATTCTCTATTCGCAGATACGATAGAGAATATTATGAAGGTAAGAAGGAAAAGATATAACGAATTTGTTGAGTATAATAAACCAACGAATTTGGATTGAAATTTGTTTTGAAATCTGATCGATCATAATAATAGTAAATAGAAAGTGATTCCAAATCAAAAGGCTTTAGAATATTTTCTCTGTCACTTTCTAATCTCAAAAATCATAACAGTAGCCAATTAATCAATTCCATTCTATGAATTGAGTACACTTACATGATGAGTGCTTACATAGAAGATCATTATTTTGTTGTCCCATATTATAGCGATGAATATACCTTTGATGAAAACAACCCACGCATAACTTTCCTTCCTCAGTATATGACTTTCTCTTGATGCTCATCATGTTTATTCCATTCAGATAACAGATTTAATGGTTGTCCTAATGGTCAATATATTCTATATAACAAACAATATCTC
>JAKDMR010000545.1 GCA_030452275.1 Candidatus Nitrosocosmicus sp.
AGTGATAAATTGGTTATATCCCAGCTAAATAGTTTGAGTTAGGCGACAAAGCATTTTTTGATTAAAAAGCAAATGAAGTTGATTACAATACTATCGATAGCGGCGGCGTTTTGCACAGGTCTAGCTGGGATCCTTCACCTATACATGTTGCCTGCTAATAATACCAATACTACAATCCTTTTTCTGATAGGTGGCTTGGCTCAGGTCTTTTGGATTGTCCCTACCGTTAGAAACCGGGGTAAAATATGGGACTTGGTAGGTATTTTTGGTACCGCTTCTTTTGCTCTGATATGGATCATAACAAGGGTACCCGATAACCCAATTAGCGGAAGAGGCGGACGAATTGGAGAGACAGCAGTGATTATCGAAATCCTTCAGATTAGCTTCATAATTCTGGTTGCCATTATTATGAGCTTAAAATTTTCAAAACAAGATGAGGCAAGCATAAAATGAATACATGATCGTGGACCTTCTGCTGAATATTACATTTTCTTCTTTTCTACTTAAATAAGAATCGTGGCAAGATCTTGAAACCGGTTACATTTCTGTCAATTCAAACTTTTATCTAAACCATCGATAATTCTTGATGTATCATGTGCGGGTTTAAAAATAAAGACTGGTTCGCTATTAGATTATAGTCAAATGTATATTGCTGTTTGAAAACCGGATTTGGCTATTAATAAGGCTGCAATTGTTACCATACATTATCATGATCTGACCTTAAAAAATTAAATATGATGAGCAGAATTGAATTATGTGATAGACATGAAATGCTTTCCATTTAGGGAAGAAGTATTTCAAATTAAGAAATGTTCTCATCATGTTGATGTTTTAGAATCTATCTTGGTGGTTGATTTTAGAGGTGAAAATGTTGAGCTCTGAGAAATCGCCAAATTGGCTTAGAATGACTCAAATAGGTATAGGAATTATTATTTTGATCTTATCAATCATTGTACTGATAAATCCTTTTGTAGGTTCCATATCCATTATAGTCTTTCTTGCCTTCTTATTGTTATTTGCAGGAATTGAAAAAATAGTTAGTGGGTTAGTGTTATCTGGCAAATCTCGATTTTCAAGCGTCTGTTTGGGAATTATTATTATCATTGTTTCTATAATTGCACTGGCATATCCTGCCGAGGCAAGTGTATTCGTAGTAATCCTGCTGGGTATTGCTTTGATGGTAGATGGAATTTCTAGAATAATTCATGCAGTAAGAGTTAAGGAAAGCAGAGGATGGTCAAAGAATTTTGGTATAGGGGTAGGAGCACTCTCTATCATTTTTGCTTTCGCCGTGCTTGTTTATCCTAATATGGGTCTAGTAGTAGCTGGTATTTTGATTGGAATAGCCCTACTGATAACTAGTGTACAAATGGTTTCAGCTGGAGTAACAGGGGAACAGAGAAGAACAAAATCTATCTAAATTTTTTTGTCTTGGTTAGAATTAATTATGTGCAGCTTGTTCTAGTTGTACACTCTGCCATATGTTGAGTCACAACCCTTAATCAAGAATACACACATAGGCATGTCATAGTTCTTCATCTATCTCGCATAACCTTGCTTTACGACAATTACCTTTATCTTTCACAAAAAGTGTTTTATACTGGGAATCCCTTAAATTCCGATGATAGAATAGATTGTCCTTCAGGTTTGGCAGGCAGCCATCTCAATACCTTTTAGAAATTTAATCCTTAGTTTCTACCAGCATGCTGCATATTTCTGTTCAAATCTTAGGATGATTTTAATAGTTTACCTCGCAGAAACATTTTTTATTTTTGTATGGTTTTATTATTTTGTGCCATCAGCCTATGTGCTAATAAACTGCGAACTAGGATCGGAGAATGAAATGATAGAGAAAATAAGAAAAGTTCCGGAAGTAGTTGAAGTATATAGAGTATTTGGGGTTTATGACATTATTGTGAGAATTTCTACCAACAATATGGAAACACTAAAAGAAATTATTACTTGGAAAATTAAAAAATTGGACGAAGTTCGCTCTGCTTTATCCATGGTCGTGACAGAAAAATTAGATAACGATTGACCCAAAGGGCGTAACTCTCTCATTAGCCTTAGAGCCTATCCCAAAATTATTTTTCTATATATGATCATACAACATGAGAACT
>JAKDMR010000546.1 GCA_030452275.1 Candidatus Nitrosocosmicus sp.
TAATGTATATGGGCATCATCATAACAACTACATTAGAGCTTAACTTTACAGAGCCGGTACGGATGCATGATATTGTTAAATATCTTTCATGTAAATACAGGTAATGGCATGATTCAAAAAATTAATGATTATCAAATAAAAAATCTAGTTAAATATCTTGATAAAACATTATTGCTTGAAAATGCTGCATTAAAAAGATTGCCAACCCAAATCAACGAAACTTCTTTAGATGAAGTAAAGCAGAGAATGATTCAACATTTAAAACATACCTTCAATCAAAAAAATAAATTAGAACAAATAATTTTTGAGTTTAAGGAAAAATATGAGTATCTTGACCTAGTTACAACTAATACATCAATTGTATCTAATACAAACAATGCGAAAGAGAATAGTTTTCAAACTTCAGAGAAGAGGTCATATACTAAGAATGAAAATTTAATTGATGATATTGCACCATTTCCTGAACAAGCTGAATTTGCAAAAATAAAACAAGATTACATAATAGAATATGATGAGTTAGTTGCCTATGAAACCTTAATCCAAATAGCAGAAATGACAGAATTTGAAGATAAAGGCGCGGTTATGAAATTATTGAATGAAAGTAAACAAGAAGAAGAGTTAATGGTATACTGGTTCCAATTACATGCTCCCATTGTACTTGATAATTTATGGCCAAAGATGATAAACAATGCAATGAAACGAAGTCAAGCCTTTCTCATGGACCATAAAAATTCTAAAATGGGTCTGATTATTATGTATGCTGATCTTGTAGGTTCAACAAAAATGAGTATGACCTTACCCATAAAAGATCTTGTTTTGTTAATAAGGGCTTTCACTCATGAATTATCTAATGTAATTGAGCGCTATCATGGTTACATATTGAAATACTCTGGGGATGCAGTAATCTCATTTTTTCCTTATGTCGACAAAGATACTAAGTATAATAGCTGTACAAGGGCAATTGAATGTGCGAAATCGATCATAGAAGCTATTAAAAAAGAGATCAATTCTATTTTAAGCGAAAAATATAATTATCCGGAATTGCAGGTCAAGATAGGTATTGACGAAGGAGAAAACGCAATTATTCAATACGGTTATGAAAAAAATTCTCCTATCGATATATTAGGGTACTGCATGAATATTGTATCAAAAATCACTTCTCTGACTGCTCCAAACAGTATCTCCTTAGGAGAAAATGCATTCATGTTATTAGAAGAAGAAACGCAAGTGGATTTTCTAATGTTATCAATGCCAGAGAGCAATTGGAAGTATATTAATCCTGATACTAATACGCATTATACAATTTACCGATCTTTTTTGTAGATCATGTTCAATAATGAGATGGATAAGAGGATTTTAAACATTTACTATTGTCGGCTAGAAAATAATAATTTCAGTTTTTGAGATATCAGATAAATAAATATAACAATTGATTATTTTGCCTAAATCATCTCTATAGTCAAACTTTGTCACACAAGTGGGAACCTGTAGTTATAGTTAATTTATTAAGATATGATATTATCATTATAGTTGATATTGGACCTAAGAGTTATTTTAGTACCCTACGATAATTCCCATTATTCTGAAAATGCATTGGAGTATGCGGTGTATCTAGCAAAAGCGATCTTTTTAGGTGATCCAAAAAAACGAATCATCAGAATCGTAATGTTACATGTAGTGCAGGAAATACCCTTTACTAAAACTCTTCTAGATAAAATGAAAATTAAACGTGAAAATAAGAATCCATCTTTGAATGAACATGCTAATATTATATATCAAGAAACAAAAACTCTAATGCAAAAAGATATGGACAAAAAAAAGAAGACCTATAAATCAATAGAAGGAATTAAACTCGAGTCACGTATTCTTTACGGCGATCCCGCTAATCAAATTATAGATTATTCTAACAACAATAGAGTTGATTTGATAGTTATGGGAAGTAATGGGCTGCAAGGATTAGCTAAATTCAAAGGACTTGGAAGTGTCTCAAGAAAAGTATCAGAAGCAGTTTCTCGCCCTATGACAATAATAAGGTAACAGCATTAGTAACAATATTTGATATCATATATGAGAGAAATGGTATATTTTTCTATTGGGCGACTGTTCTATGAATATTGCA
>JAKDMR010000547.1 GCA_030452275.1 Candidatus Nitrosocosmicus sp.
ATGAAGACTATGTTGTGAATTAAACATGACAAGCATCAAGACACTTCACTTAGTACAGGATGAGCATAATGATCTGAATATCTTGTCGAAATTATCCTGCTTAAGGATGAAGGGTACACTGTTCCTGAAATAAGAAGAGCTACCAACCATCACGACATCAACACAAGAAAGTGGATACATCGATTCAACGGGAAAGGTATTGAAGGGATTAAGTCCAATAAACACATACACAAACCAATCAAAATATCTGGCCATATAGAGACAAAAATAGTTGAAATTGCAACCAAAAATCCAAAAAAAGACTATGGACCACCTTTCTCAACGTGGTCTTTACGTGTACTGGCCGAATATGTCTCTAAAGAATTGAACCTTGCAGACTCTATAAATCACACTTAGATTAGAAACATACTCCTAATGCATGGAATAAGATACAAGCAATCAAAGACCATGCTGGAACCAGTATTGACCCAGAATACCATTTGAAAAAAAGAGATTTGAAGAACTCAGATACGACAACAACATTCTCCCAACCGATTCTGTCCTCCTATATGAAGACGAAAAGGGACTCATGGTGGCAAAACATATAGCGGTGTCTCATGGTCATCAACACAATCCGAGGTATCAAAGGCGCAAAAGATAAAAGGAATTCAATATGTGTTTGGTGTCTATGATTATACCAATAACCAGATGTAGACACACGACTACAAATGTAAGATAGGTAAGCAGTTTCTTGATTTTATCAAGCGAGTTGATCAGAAATATGATGGCAGAATCAAACAGATATTTGTTGTACTGGTTAATGTATCAATACACAAGTCAAACCAGGTAAAGCAAACGATTGCCAGATGCTACCCATGGATACAGTTAGTGTTTCTTCCAACGCGGTCTCCTGATTCGTCCATGTAGGGGTTCAACACATTGTCTTTGCCTACTTTTAATCGATCTTTTTCAGGATGGACCAGGCAATAATTTGTCTTTTAACATGGAGTGATAGGATACTTATTCTTGAATAACAATAAAAAAAAGATATACGGAAGTAAGTGATATAAAAAACGTCTAATTTAAATCCGAATTCAGTACGTTTCCCACCGAACCCGCTACCCATTTTAGTAACGACTTAAGAAATAAAATATATGAAATATTGCAAATTCAGGGTGTAACAACAATAAATGATATAATTTCTTCTTACCTTTTATCATTATTCAAGTTAATAATAGTCTGTTCTGGTTGCGTATGGGCGTTGCCCCATTTTGTATATGGCAATACTTTTCTATTAGTCGTCGCACACGATATATTGATAGGAAATTGGTATCAATATTATTGTCTAGAATATCTTTTGCGGTAACTGCATTCGTGTTATTAACAATGTTGCAATTGTTTTATACACATCAACAAGTCTATTCATCTGCTGCTGGATTAGAAGTAATAGTAAGAGTCACGACGGATTCTGATAATCCAGACACGACTCCAGTAATTATGATCGTACGAGACGCTGAAACATTTGGAATAGCCGAATCTCTATTTCTATCAGATGATGGATCTGTTGCTACAAGCGAAGTAGTATTTCAATTTGTAGAAGGTGCAATAGAAAATGGAGAACAATTTTTTGTATGTGCTATCTTTTTGGAAAACAATGGACAGATAAGTACACTATGTGATATAGCAGAAAATTCATTTGAAAATAGGCCAGAGATAATTTACTTGAATTCTTTTAATTGATAGAATGATTTGATTTTAGGAAGATGAACTAATCCTCTTTCAAATCTTTTGTCTATTTGTCTATACCCCATATTACAGTAAATCTCTTTCTAGTTTAATTCTTTTTATCTTTGAATCATCACTAATTTCAAAAGTGTTCGCTAATTATTAAAATCCAAAGTAGTGCATTCCCATTATAGATCCAACCCGACCTATCATAGTAAAGGTTATTTTGGGTTAAAAATTGGAGTCAAATTTGTTTCACATACCCCCGAACCCTTGTACCATATGGAACTTAATCCCACCAACCTACAATGATATTAGTTCTCATAGTGGACCTGGAACAAAAAAGGCATGAACTATTTCTATACCATTTAACACATATTCCTAAACCCTTCTCAACAAATAGTTCTTCATG
>JAKDMR010000548.1 GCA_030452275.1 Candidatus Nitrosocosmicus sp.
TACCTAGTTTTCTATTTAATATACTTTATTGTATTAAAATTATATGTGGATTATTTTTACCTTGTTGTTAAGTTCGTTTCAAATTGCTAAAATCACCAATTTATATAAAATTAAAATCCCTAAATGATTTTGCTAGACTAGTTTGCTCGTTGGAGAGAATTCCAATTCCTATTTATGAATATAATTATCAAAATACAGATATCTTTGCTGCTCAGTTAGATACTCTTAATGGACACTCAATTACATATTATGTCGATAACATAAAGTCAGGGGAAAATCAATACCTTTCCTATAAGATTAACAATAATAATGAGGAAGCTGTGATGGTTAATTCTATAAAGGATACATCAGCATTGTACTCACCTATCATAAAGATATCTGTGCCGCCTCAGTCGTTCCTAAAACCCGCAAGGATAGCTGCAGCAACCAAATACACCGGTATTGGTTTACGGGATCTATTTAGTTTGTCGAAATTAGTTGCATTTCATACCATATATGAGGAATCAACATTGCCATTGTTTCTTTTCCCAAAAACAGAGTCAGTTGATTCGGATCTTTCGGACAAAGAATCCAACATGAAATACGTACTGGGATCTAATTTAAACTTAACCGACTCTTCAGATACGAGTTACTTTTATTATGTCTTATTGGAACAAGAAATCGAAAAATATTTCATGAAATTTAGCATGCAAAAATCAACTGCACCTTCTTTCTCAAATCATATCGATGAACACGGTTTTGTTTATCTAAAGATCATAAAATTGTATGATATACACCCTCTAATCAAATTTTGAAATGCAAAAGTACGGTTCCTTCGCAAATAGAATTAGCGAAATCAAAAGAGAGAAAAGAAGCAATATTATTTTGGCGGTAGATCCTACCTGTGAGGTAGAAAACTTATCCGACTATGTATGCCATATTATTAGTCAACTACATGATTATGTTTGTGCCATCAAACTAAATTTCCATGTAATATTGCCTTTGTCCAAAATAAAGCTAAAGAAAATTACACAAATTGCTCATGACTTTAACCTGCAGATTATAGCAGATCTAAAACTAAATGATATTTTCGATACCAATCAAATTACCATAAAATGCCTTTCGTCTTTGGGATTCGATTCTGTTATTGTAAATCCTTTTATAGGTAAAATCAGTCTTAAATCGACGGTTGATTATGCTCATTCATTGAATTTTGGTGTAATATCTCTTGTATACATGAGTCATGCTGATGCGGTAGAAGGGTATGGAGCCTCTTTAGCGATTCCAGACGGTATTGACAAATCGGAGAACTCAAAGCCTGTTTATCGCATATTCTACGATAATTCCAAGTCTGTGGGTGTAGATGGTGTAGTAGTTGGAGGAAATAGATTAGATATTTTAAAAGAATTAAGATCTAAGGATAACGATGGCCTCCCGATTTACTCCCCGGGCATTCTTACACAGGGAGGAGACATTAAAAAGGCCCTTGAAGCTGGTTCTACCTATTTAATTATAGGTAGAGCGATAGTCAATTCTGATTCACCATTGAATAGGATAAAGAACATTTATGATCTAATAAAAGATCTCGAATACTAGGTTCACTGATCTACAAATGTTTCTAACTTAGTAATTTCCTAAAAAACTAAACACCATCAAGAAGGGAACATCTTCTATGACCTTAACACTATTCTCTTTCGCGAGCCTTAGTCCTATGGCCAAGGCAACAACATTCTTCCCGACTAAATTTAGCATTGACGAGGATTTGAGTAAACTTGCAGCTTCTTCTTCATTAATCTCTTCGTCTTGAAAATATTCTTTTGATATGTTTATCGTAAAATCGCCCTTGTTAATCACTTTCCCCACCAAATCGAGATCACAAATATTGATCATATAAGTTCCTTGATATCTTATCCTTCTCAGCGCGTATTTATTGTCCTGATTCATGACGAATCTATCTCTTTTATTGAGATAATGCATCAATGATTATATGTCTATCCAAAGATATAGCTAAACATAAAGTAATAATTATAGTCTAATCAAAAAAAAATTAATGGCTACTGACAAGAAGGAAAATGATAATAGTAATAATATTAAGAAAATTACTAAGAAAGGAATTATCTTAACTAGTATTCTAG
>JAKDMR010000067.1 GCA_030452275.1 Candidatus Nitrosocosmicus sp.
TATGCTATTTATATCAAAATTTGAGCTACTACTTTCGTAACCATTTGATCCTTGAGCTGCAACGCTTTGATAAAAAACCATTTGTACAGTTGGTCCAGTCATTACCAGTACTGTCAATATTAGTAGCACATTTAATGATAAAATCTTTATCATTCAAGAAGTAAGAGCATTATATAATAAAGGAGTTTGATAACTCATTACTTAAAAAAATGTACAATATTTTTTATAGTAAGAAAGATATTGAGACAGAAAAACTAACTGAGAACTCAAAGCGAATCATAATTCTAACGTCCCTGCAATTTACTGCGCTTTAAGTACCATAAACAATGAATAATTACCCGAAGACTGGAGCTCATTTACCCAATAGCACAAATAACAGATTGCAAGTAATTTAGCATTATTTTTAAAAAAAAGAGAATGATTATCACCCAAACATTTACAAAGGACAGCCAAATTGTAACAAAAAACAGGACGATATCTTCCTACTAGACCAAGATGCCTAGTTTTACCAAAGACTGAGATCGTCTTTAATCCTCTATTTATACTAGATGTATATTTTGAGTGAAATCATCTTTCCTAGTAACCAAGTCTTTTTTATCAACACTTTACATTGATTTTTCAGCCTGTTAAAACATTGAGCCGTGATGGTTCAGTATGAGATCGATAATTCTTTATTTCCATGGTGCCAAATCATCTAAACTCGATCATGGGGAACAACCATTTTAAAAACACTGCAGGTCATTTACAGAAAAATAAAAGTCTTAATAAATATTACTACCAACAAAAATCATCAACCTTAAACCAAATTCATCTACAAGCCATTACACAATCTTCAAATCAAATGCAAGGAAGAGTTGATCAAAGGAATTAAGATCGAATTACATATTTACGAAGTGGGTGGTTTTCTACATACGGAAAACATAATATCATTAGATATCATAATTTGGTAATGCAATGTTTATCTTGTAAATTCAATTACGATTTGCCAGAAACAATCAGATTTCGAAGATTACTATAATATTCGGACATTTCCAATAGCATTGAGCAGCAGTAACAACCAGTTAATCACAAGCAGATATTATGGTATCAATATGCATATTGTGATTAAATGTACACGATCAATAATGTTTCTTTTCCTAACAGTTAGTATTTCAGTAAGGCAGTATTTAGGATATAATAACAGAGTTGTGTGTGATAAATTACGGGGATAAGATAATCTAAGGTTTGAAAAAAACCACATCATGATTTGACGAGCCCCAAAAATCTAGCTGCTCCAAGAAAAAACAGTCTTTAAAAGCTAAAGTCAGTTTGCCTCACTTTAATCAGTTCTATCCAGTTTTTCTAAGTTATTGAATAGGTCTAATTAGTTGATCATCTACGAATCCTACAAAAAGTACAGTAATAAACTTCACTTTAACATTCGAATAACAACATTTACTAACGTAAGATAGGTTTGTTTTACAATTCTCATATCATTTTTTCAGATGAATTCAAAAGTTAGCTAAGGGCCATTATCTTTCTGCCTCATGTTATTAATAATAGTTTTATATGAATCAATAAAACCTCTAGCATACGTGTTAGCATGTTTTTCCGATCCCTTATGAACTCCAGCTGTGGTACGCAAATGATGATAGAACTCGTGCATTATTATGAAGGGATTGTAAAAAATTTCTGAATTTATGCAATAAATCCTACATTCTCTTTGAACATATACTGCGTATACAGTCCTTCTCTTTCCTTTGATTGTACCTACAACAATTTCGGGTGGTCCAATCTCATAAAATCGACTTAAACTTTCTAATGCCTGCTCTGTTTTTTTATCAACAATTAATTGTACAATATAGGCTTTAAAAATGTCATCAAGTTCTCTTTTCAAGAGGTAGTTTCTAATTGTTTTTGGCAAGTTATATATGTTTTATCTATTTAAATGGCTACATTACAATTTAGATTCTTATTGATTTCTTATCCATTAAAGTCACTATCAGATTATTCAAAACTTTTTCACGAAATCCCTCAATCTATGTATCTGAGATATTAAAAATGGTGGGATTCATGCTTTGTATCCTAATTATGAAAATCGTTATATGATGATTCTTTCGTTTACCTTAGTACATAGAATTCGCTGGTCACTATAGCCTACTTTGGCTAAAAACGTTAAACAATGAAGAGAAAATTGAATTAGGATACAAAGCAGGATTCACATTTCTGTTTGAATTTTTAGTAATTTAGCTCATTAAATAACATATCATTAAGTGGTGTAAGATAGGACTATCTCTATTTTAGTATTTTCAATCACAAATAGTTGGATCAAGCAGGGTTAGTCCTGCTACCTAGATTGTCTTTCCTACTAGTTTTCTTGTTATGAAAAGCGTGAGTATCACAGACGATATTGAGATTAATAGAGCAGTTAAAAAGATCAGATCATACGCGACCGCGGTTGGATAAGACTCATTATCATTGTCAATCGTGGATCTAAAGCTCTCTAAATAGATACCAGATATGGCTGGACCTAATGACATACCAATCAAAAATAATAACATGGTAATTCCTAATGCCGTACCACTCTGGTTTAAAGGTGTAGATACCAATGATATATTAAAAGAACCTATTTCTGCGAAAGCCAATCCTATTGCAATAATACACAGTTCCAACGATATCACTAGCTCAGATGGGCGGTAAATAAAGAGCAGTAAGAAGCCTAAAGTACTTATAATACTTCCGAGCAAGGTTGGCTTTATGTTACCTATTCTGGATATTAAAAATCCCGACAAGACTGATATAACAAATGACAAAATCATGAATGGGAGCTGAATACTTGCAGTGGCTACAGGACCACCACCGAATCCGAGGGGAATAGGACTCTGTATCAAGATTGGCAAAGTTTGATAAATTATGAAAAATGCAATACCGATGGTCATTATTAATACATTCACAGGTAAAAGAACACTATCTTTCATTAGATCAAGATCTATAATTGGGTATTGAGCCCTTCTCTGTGTGAAAATGAACATTGGTAAAAGTGCAATGGAGATCATGAAAAGAGCTAAAACTAGAAGCAAATTATTGCTGTTTGGTTCAGAAATAGAATCTGGCAATAAAGTTAAACCCACGAGGAAGGTTGAAACTAGCCCTACCAAACCCAGAGTTCCACTAATATCTACACTACCTCGTTTTTTTGAAACGAGTTTTTCCGAATCAATTCGAACCCATCTAAGAACTACAACTAATAATATCACCATTAAAGGAACGATTGATAGGAACGTCATATGCCAACCAAAATATTCAACAATGGTTGCTCCCAATCCAAGGCCAATTACGGCACCTGCTGAAAAAACTGCAGTAAAAATTCCTTGACCTATCGCAAGCTTTTCGTGGGAAAATTTCTCTCTAATAATCGCAAAAGCAACAGGAAACATGGCTAGGCCAGTGCCCTGTATTATCCTGGATATTATCATCATAAAGATATCATTAGACAACCCTCCCAACAAACTCCCCATAGAATATATCACAATTACAATTACCAATATCTTTTTTTTTCCATAAATATCCGAGAGTTTACCCATAATTGGTGTCATGACTGCACCAGCAACTAAATAGGCAGTTAATATCCATGATGACGTATTATATGATATCTCAAAGTCGTCTATCAAATTTGGGATCGCAGGAATCAGCATCGTCTCTCCATACATAGTTATTAGTGCAAGGCAGCTAAGTATTGCGAGGGTAATCCAACCGTCTTTTTGAGAAATGTTTTTAGTCATAAATCGAAACTCATCCTTAGTTGAAATAATCTCAATTCTATGTGCAAGCCTATGAATGTGATTACTTTATTCGGATTATAGATGTTCTCATAGAAATAAATCATTATTCTACCAATAACAGTATACTTATTGCATCAACTAATCTTTACACTCAAAAAATTCCAAGCGTTCTGAAAAATGAAAGACCAGTACAAGATCTTAATTGATGAAAATCGCTACACTCATCTTCCAGTCAGAATGCAAACGCCTTTGTAACAGCACTAATTTGAAGACAATTAATAGAAATCAACTCAGATACTAGGCCTCTATAAATATCTGCGATTGAAATGTTTATTTGAGTAGCATTTTTTAAGAATAGTGTTGATCCAAGCTCTCTGGTCTTGATTCTAGTTTATCATATCATGCGTAATACCAATCCATTTCTAGAAGAAAAATATCGTCTAATCCATGTCAATCTATTCGTTTTCTATTAATCGTTATGAAGGAAATGAACTGTCGCAAATGCGCCAAAATCCTAAGTTGGTATTCAACAGCTCAATATGTAACAACTCATAACATTTTGACTCAAACGGAGATTATAGTAACATATAAAGGACTAATAAGGTGAAAAAAATTATTTTTTGATCAAGATATCAACCGTCCCCCAGAGGCAAGTAGTATTGAGTATGTTTCTTAACTCTCATCGCAATCATCCTGAGACCTCAAGATAGTCAAATAAACGATTTAGATAACAAAACCATATAAAGATATAAAAGAGAATTTTTAGGAAGGTAGTCATATTTAACTAAAAAAATGAAAACATGGTATTGTAACAAGGCAGAATTTTATTATGTTGGGATAAGAAAAGTGGATTTTGAACTTTCACCTAAAATGTTAGCTATTTTATTCATAATTGCAGGGGTAGTTTTAGTATTTATCTTACTGGGTGGATCCTTACAACAGCTTTTTAGTCCAAGTATTCAAGAGGTTGTAGTAGTCAAGATAAAACAGAATGATACTTGCATAGTCGAGGCATCGGACGGAATACCCAGGTCAGTCGAAAATTGTCCTTATTCTCAAGGTCAAAACTTTACAATCTACTACAAGGACTTCCCAGTATTGAAAGATACCAATAGCAGGGTCTTGTGAAATCAATTTTGATCGAATAGTATAATAGATTGGTATCAATTACTTTCCCATTCGGGATGCCTCCCTATTCATGCATTCGCCCTTTTCACACTAGGTAAGAAATAGGCATGGTAGGTTATTTGCCACTTGATCATCTGGACTTTCCTCTTCCCCCAATCAACTTTCAATTTTCATCGAAAGTTGTTGTACTCCACCACGAATATACATCCTGACTAACTGCACTTAATTTCCTAACACTAAATAGAAACATAACTTCTGTCCTGAAAATTGTCAACACAAAAGAGAATGAATTAGAATAGTGAAAGTACTCGTGGAATATAAAGAATGAGAAAGTTGGAAGGACTAGTATCGGTTTGTCTTTCCTCTGATCCAATCGACCTCATGAAATGATTTGATTCAGCTCAAAGATATACGGATGGTTAAGAAATGGAGATATCTTAAAACGACCCTATGAATTAAACCAACCTAGTTTTCTAAAGTAATACACCATAAGTCCTGCAGCCAATGAAGAAAGCGACGCGGTCAAGATGAGCGGAAAGTAATCAATAATTTTTTCCCCCTCATGGACACTGCCTGGAATTTCAATGTTCATTCCATAGAAAGTCCCCGCAACAGTAATTGGAATTGATAGTGTGAACAATATTGTTAGAAAGCTTAGAATTTTATTCGCTTTTTCCGAATTCAACATATTATCGGTATCTTTGTAAATTTCAATTGTTTCTTTTGACTCATCTAGGGCTTCTAGTACCTTTGATATGTGATCATTAATATCGTCAAAATAATCAATTAGATCCACCTCCTCTGCGTTACTTGAAAATCTCTTAACATCTCTGGACGTAATTTCTAACATGATCCGTTTTAAAGGCAAGACTATTCTGCGAAGCGTTGTAATTTCCCTCCTGAGTATAGATATTTCCTTAGCATTTGCTACTTTATCATCAAATACTTCATCTTCTATGTCGTCTAAGTTTCCAATAATTTTCATTAATATGTGAAGTAGATTATCAACCAACGCATCTAAAATTGAATGTAATAGATAACCTGGAGACCCCCCCATGAAATTACTCCTGATCTTCTGATCTCCGCTTTTACAAGTTCTAAATAGTTCAGTTAATGGATTAAGATCCCCCTGAGTAATTGAAATTAGATAATCCTTTCCTATAAACAAGGAGAGTTGAGTAAAGTTTGGGGCGGCTCTTTCTTTGAGAGAAGTTGGAAATTGAAGTATGACAAATATATGATCATCATACCTATCGATTTTAGGGAGTTGATTCTTTGACAAACAATCTTCGATATTCAACTCATGAATAGGAAAATTTTTGGATACTATATCCATTTTTTCTCGTGTGGGTCTTTCCAAGTAAACCCATAACAGATTTTGATTGTTGATTGTTTCCAAACCGTTAACATAATTAGGAAAATCCAATTCAAATCGATATACAATAGTCTATTTAGTATATAATGTATTGGAAGATTAATATCATCATATCAAAGATCAACTTGGATGTATTCACATATTCTCATACTACAGGCAGCAAAGATAGTATGAAATTATTTCTTCATCATTTGTAAAGGTAGCAAAAGTCATACAGATTGTGCATTTGAAGTGATTATTTGCTCAGATTGTTAGATATCTATATGAACACATTCCTATATATCAATTACCTATCTTATAATTCGAAGTTTGTAATCTTATCAGCATATTTTTTGTACAACTGATCAATAACTCTAATCCTTTGAGTATGTTTGCATTTCTTGGGGTTTCCAGCAGAGTATAAATATCCTTTACATGTGCAAAACCAATTGTTATTATCTTTTAATTTATTAACCTTATATTTCTCTCCCGTAGTAACTGATTTCACATAATAAACATCCTCTTTATCATCGTATTCTAACGATTTAGTGAAATCAATTCGCTTTTTATGATTTGAATTCATTTTACTAAAAAAATTCCTTATTATAAAATCGCATACTACACATATTAATTTACGACATACGTCATTTCCTGACCTATTCATTTGTGATTTTTTGTGACTTGTGAGCAATTAAAGAGATAACTGTCGATCAAAATACTCACAGATCTTGTAGATAAATATTTAATGAAACAAATTGATTAGATAAGCAAGACATTACCATCAACCAAATCAATTCAAATGGGATCTGGTTGGAACAAAAATTTTGGCATTGATCATCATAAGAAATATTACGCAGGAATTTTGACTTTAATCTCATAGTTGTCGTTGATGACCGGGTAAGTTTGCATATTGTTTGTCTTTACGTATGACAAAATTTCTCCTGCTTTTTTGAAATAGTCTTGCATATTCTTTGGTAAGGAATTCATATCCATCCCAGACATTGTCGGCTCACTGAGTTTTTAACCAGTAATAATATCGAATGTGACATAATGCAAAGGACTAGATATTATTTTCTTTTGAGTGTTGACACGAATCTGTCCCATAGACATTGGAGCATTCATGTGTCCACCTCGCTAATCAATCGAGTAGAATTGGCCATCAATATTTACAAATGCTATTTCTTTCCCACCTAAATCAACATGTTCATTGATCTAGGAGGAACTTCATTTACCAGTGCAACTTTGACAAAATCATTTTCACCGTTCATGAAGTAAGACAACATAATTTTACATATAAATCCATCGTATGTCCGATGCATACTTCCTTTAGATTGATTTGGAAGATTTTCTTGATTTGTCTCTCAAGGGAAAGGCCTTATTCTTAATCGCAGTTCGTCCTTTTCTTGAAAATACTTTTTTCACGGACTATTATCTGTGTTGACTACTTATTTCGTCTTTTGATGTATCTTTTGATTTGATACTAATGTACGGTACATTTACAGTTACATAATCCATTGTCTAAAAGTATCCGTAGGGATACGATTCAAGGTTGAATACAATCTTAGCATTTAATGAAATGAAACTAGATAAAATCTGGATCAGGTTTTGAAGGAATACGTGCGATAGAGGGGATCCGGACCGGTATCTTTACACGGTAGTTTATGGAATGGATTAATACACACAAAAAAACTAATAATTCTTCCATTTATTTATTTACATCTCATATTTTCAATTTTTCTTTACTTCATAGTGGAGCAAAACTTTTCCAGAGTCAAACGCTATTGATTCAATAAGAGTGAATTTACGGATCTCTTTTAGGTCCTTAAATATGGTCTTCCCATTCCCAATTGCTACCGGATTAATAAACAAATAAAATTCGTCGATTAAGTTTTCTTCAATCAAGGAGGAGTCGAATGAGGCACTACCATAAACTAGGATATCACCACCATCTTGGCTCTTTAACTTTGTAATTTCATCTTTGAAATTACCTGTTTCAATTTCTGTATTTATCCACTCAGATGTGTTTAGCGAGTTAGTAAAAACAATTTTTGGTGCTTCTATCATTTTTTTAGCGAATGCATGTTCCAAGTCTTCAGACTTGTTCATCACACTCGACCAATAGGAAACAAATTCATTTGTCATTTTTTTTCCCAAGAGAATGGTATCAACTGGCTCATGTAACCGGTTTTCATATTCTTTGAGTTTTTCATCCCCATACCAGACCATCCAGTCCATTTCATTGTTGGGCCCTGCTATGCAACCATCTATTGACATTTGTACCTGTAGTTTTAATTTTCTCATTGCCTTTTTGTTATCGTTCATCTATTCTCTCCCCTGCAATTCGCATCTAAAAGATCCTGCTTTCTTCTTGCTTAATTTCATCGACTCAAAA
>JAKDMR010000549.1 GCA_030452275.1 Candidatus Nitrosocosmicus sp.
TAAAACACCAATAGACACTTATCGCATGAATGTAACCTTATTACTATTTCTCTAGAATAATACATCCTATGATATTCGAAAAGACTGAACAGTACTATAAATAATCAAATCAAGACCATTTAAGTTTAACAATTTAATTTCAGGTACTTCACAGATTGATTATCCAGATAGTTTCTCAAAATAGCGGATTAATGTAAACATTTCATATCGTTCTGGAAAAGTATATAGATCAAAGACTATATTCTATGCCTATGAAATACACTAGCAGTATACTATTATTGACAACTATTATTCTTTTATCTGGTTTAATTGTCCCTGTTTTTGCAGAACCATTTGATACCATCATTTATCTTAAGGATAGGAATGAAGGAGATTGGAAGCAAATAAATTATAAAGTGGATTATGTAACGATGGAAAAATCAGATAATAAACATGATAAGTATGAAGTTGTAAAGGATTCCAATGTTTCAGTCACTGAAACCGATATTACGACTGATTATACATTAAAAACGCTTAATCCTGACAAGCTCACTGCATATAGTCTATATCCAATGAATGAAGAATTCCTGATAACTTATGTTGATGGCAATACTTTTGAGTTTAAGAATATTAATCCTTTAGCCAATGTTCTTTATGTTGTTCCTCCCACCTTTACAGAAACTTCCCCTACGACTGCTATTATGAACTATACTATTGATTTCTCGAAAATGATATAGATGGACCAACCATTAGCAGAACAACAACAACAATATGAGTTAGATTCAGATTTAGAACGACAACTTCAGATGGCTAAGGAAAAAATAGCCGCAAAATGGAATTAAGTTTTACCTCTGTAATGCACGATTAGCGTAGCAATCATTTTCTCCTTATTTCTATCCACTGCAGGAAAATAGACACGATTGATTTTCGCGACCAATTAATATAATCAATGTCAAATTATTCAAAAAACTATAGATATTTTGATATTTAGTCCATAAGAATTTAAAACATCTTTTACATATTTACTCCTAATGAAGTGATGAAGAAGAACAATTCACATCCTGCAGTATTATTTAGTTTTCTCTAATGCCTCCCTAATCTCCGTAATATTTGCCTTTAAATGGTCTACAATTCTCTCTACGTCGTGACCTTGAAGTCTATATCCTTCTCCATATCTACTCCATCTTAGCAAGTCTCTTTCTATAACTCTGAGCAAGTTATCGAGGTTATCGGGTAACATTATTGTTAATCCTGTTTCATTCATAAACCAATTGCCAATTCGTCTCCATATCCTGCAATACTGTCAATTCCAGCTTTACGCAGAGATAATGTGATATCGATCTCAAAAGTATAGTCATTCTTCCAAATGATAATACTGTCGGTATCACATGCTGTGTTAGACATCAACATTTACCTCCTCATTTCTCTTATTCTTCACAATCTTTGATAATATGTCCCCAATAACATCGTCAAAGGAATCTCCTACATGGTCAAGTTTCTTCAATGCATCGTAATTCTTCTTGCTAACCACAAAACTATTGTGGTTAATGTTACTAGTATTAGTAGTCATTAATACTAGTGAACATGCAAATATATAAATCTTTTACCAATTGTAGGTAATGTAATCATATCTTGATTCGTTATCAAATTATCAATATTTCCACTCCTTTACTCCATCCCCCGCCGAAGACGGCGGGGCTATGAAATGGCCCAACATACTAACTATTAGTCAAATTAGTTCAAAATTGATAAAAGGATACGCTGACGGTATTAACTACAATCTCTGCTGATATTATGACGATATCTAAGATGACGGAAAATGGTCATCTTGAGCACAAATCTGACGGTCTGACGATATAGTTTATGAAAACTATCCCATTTCTTTGTTATTATATTCTCAATTTCATAAGCTAGTACTATAGTAAAGATACTGGTTTCCATTCCTCGATCCTTTCATTTCCTTCCTTCCCTTGTTCCCTACTCCTTTCCTCCTCTTCTTACATTCTTTCCTTTCTATGATAGAGTGGTGTACCCCCGCCAGAGCCAAAAGAAAATAAGGCCGTGGTGCTGAAACTATTATTTCTTTCCTATTTTAATATATGATTATTAATTATGTATATTCTTCATTATT
>JAKDMR010000550.1 GCA_030452275.1 Candidatus Nitrosocosmicus sp.
AATAACATTATATATTTGATTTGCTCTCTATAGTTATTTCTAATTTAAGAAATGATAATATTCTTTTTTCCAAGAATAAATTTACCAAAAAGGGATCAGGCATTCAATTGCTATTGGGCATCATATTCTTAATTGCAGCTGTTTGGATAGAGATAAACTCTGGTATTGAAATATTATTCTATGTGTTATTAGCTGTAGTGATTATTTTGATTGCTTCCTCTTTCCTCATTCTTATCAATCAGTATGAGAGGGCAATAATTTTAAGATTGGGCAAATATAAAAAACAGGTAGAACCAGGAATTCATACTAGAATACCTCTTGCAGATAATGTTTTAGTTATAGATGTTCGTGAAAAGGTAACAGAGTTTAAGGCAGAAAGAATGCTTACAAAGGATAATGTTCCAGTAACTATTGATGCAATACTCAGGTATAAAATCATTGAGGAAAAAGCTAGTGATGCGTATCTTAATGTAGAAAACTTCAATGACATGATACAACAAGTCTCACAAACTACTTTACGTAACAATATTGGTTCTTCTTTATTTCAAGAAATTCTATCGAGGAAAGGGGAAATTAACGAAAACATCAAATCAAAAATCGCAGTGGAATCTGACAATTGGGGCATAATGGTAACAGGTGTAGAAATCAGACAGGTAATAATTCCACAGGAGTTAGAATCGGCCATGTCAATGCAAGCTCAAGCTCAGAGGGAAAAGCAAGCGAGAGTTACATACGGAGAATCAGAGGTTCTAGTAGCCCAAAAATTTCTGGATGCCTCTAGAGTCTATTCAAATAATCCAGTTGCGTATGCATTGAGGCAATCAAATATGCTATATGAAACAATGAAAATTCAAGGAAATACAGTCATAATGGTCCCATCAGAAACATTAAATTCCATTGGGTTTGGAAACCTAGGGGCAACGATTGCATATCTTGGTAGTTTGAAGGATGGTATAAATAAATCAACGGACAAACCGAGCGAGTCAAAACAGTAATGAGAAGGTAACCGCTGAGTCATTATTTGCATCCGAGCATGGATAGATAATGATAACCCCTATAGCTCAATAAATAAAATCCCTTGGTAGTGTTCGAACAGTGTTGATTTGGGCTAGGTAGATTCTTATATTATTGTTTTTGGTTAAGGTATCATCAACCATCAACGATAGTGCACCAAATTTATTCAAACATCTCTCTGGAAAATGCAAAAGGGAGTATTTCTAATAGAATTAGAATTTTTCCATCGCTCAAATGTATTTTTGTTTTAGGATTGAATTCAAATAATACTTGTCTGCAAGCGCCACATGGATAGACTGGCTTTCCGGTCGAAGCCACCACTGCAATCTCCTCTATGTCGACGTTCCCATCAGAAATCGCCTTAAACACTGCAACCCTTTCGGCACACATGGTCAATCCAAAAACTGAATTTTCAATATTAACTCCTTCATAGATTTTGCCAGAAGAAGTTTTTAAGGCACAACCTATAGCTAGTCCGGAGTAAGGATGATACGCTTTTTTTAAACTCTTTGTGGCCGCTTCTATTAACGAGTTCATATAGAAACCTATCACGGTTCTCAATAAAAATTATCAAATGATATCTTTTGTTTACTCAGACAGATTGAAAAATTAACAGACCTATCGGATTGTCTTTTTGTCAAATAAGCATCACAAAAATAATTTTGAATCTTTGAAGTGTTGATACAACAGAATTGTCTCAGGCAAAAAATAAGTACGAGCAAGATTTAGAACTCGGCTTCTTATTTTATCAATGAAGTGTGGTTGACGACGATGGTGGCTCCGCATCTGAGATTTCCTCGTTACCAGTCATATCACAATATTCACAGGTATGATCTACCACTATACCACCCAATCATATAGCTAAAAGATGAGTAAATAATTCACTAGTAAGTTTAGCAAACTCATCTGGATCTTCATCTCTAATTCTATTCCTAAATTCTAACCATTTTTCAATCTTGTCTAGATATTCGACAGGTTTTTTCCCCTTTCAAATCTACATCCTCAGATTGAAGTGTTATATTTCCATCCAGTAAATTTGTAATATAATCATTCACATACTTGAATTTATAATTTGATTCCATAGTATAATATA
>JAKDMR010000551.1 GCA_030452275.1 Candidatus Nitrosocosmicus sp.
TCTGTTACATTGAGTTTGGATACCCCTTCTTAATTCTTTAAATTATGTTTTGCATATAAATAATCAAATTGGATGTTGTTGAATGTTCTTCTTTAGGCGAGATTAGGAAAAATATCGATTCGATAGACATGGAAATTGTCTCATTATTAGTTAGGCGGGGTAAATTTGTACAGCAAGCCGCGAAATTCAAGAGCGATTATTCCAGTATAGAAGACAAAAAAAGGGTAAATGAAATTATAGACAAAGTTACACGCTATTCCCGAGAATTGAATTTTGATCCTACTGTGATAGAAAAAATATACTCTTTTCTGATTGAAATTTATATTCAATTTGAAAAGAAGACGTTTTTGAATCCCTAGCAGTCATTTAGCCTATTCTATAATGAGAAACTTGTCCTTTCGCTTAACTTCATAAGCCAGAATTTTGCTCGATTCCGCAAAAGGTGTTTTAGGATACTAAAATTCCTTTAATCCATTTGTTAGATTTTTTTTCATTGTATGGTAGGAAACTTCATACATCGATAATATTTATTGCCTATTTGAATGCCTGATTAAATCTGGCTAACTTTGAACCCTCATTTAACTATACTGACTTGTAAACATGCCATGAAACATATAATCAATTTTAATAAAATACAAATATTAATTCAATCAAAGATATAATTGGAACTAGATCGTTAATGAAAATATCAGATAGGATTAGTCGAGTTGAATATGCAATTCGAGATGTTATGTTACATGCAAGAGAATATCAAAAAACTGGAAAGGAAATTATGTATTTAAACATAGGTGATCCTGTGGCTTTTGATTTTAAGACCCCTTTGCATATTAAGAATGCTCTAGTGGATGCACTTGCTAGTGATAATGACTATTATACTGATTCTGAGGGCTGGAGTGAACTTAGACGATCTATAGTAGGAAAAGAAAAAAGGAAAAAAGGTCTGGACTTGACCCCTGATGATGTTTTGGTTACAAATGGAGTATCCGAGGGGTTGGATATGGTTATGGGCTCTATTGTTGAAGATGGCGACCAGGTTTTGTTGCCTGGACCTTACTACCCGCCATATTCTTCCTATGCAAAATTTTATGGTGGCAACATAGCTGAATTTGAGATACATGATGACGGCACACCCAATCTGGATGATATAAAAAATAAAATTTCATCAAGATCAAAGGCTATCTGTATCATAAATCCTAATAACCCTACAGGTGAAGTTTTCAGCCGTAAAAACCTAAAATCTTTGATAGATGTAGCTGCCGAAAATAACTTGTATATCATTTGTGATGAAATTTACGATGAAATCGTTTTTGATGAAGAATTTAGTGGGATTGGGAGTGTTTCAGGTGATGCCCCAGTTATACTTCTTAATGGGTTTTCCAAGACCTATTTGATGACTGGATTACGGTGCGGATATGTATGCATGAATAACAATTCAAGACAGCTCGATCCATTAAGGCAAAATATTTTTAAACTTGCACGTGTTAGGATCGCATCCAACTTTCCAGTTCAAATTGCAGCAAATGCTGCTTTACACGGGTCACAGGAACATTTACCTATTATGGTACAGAAATTGAAGAAAAGAAGAGATTTGGTTTACAAGAGACTTAATGAGATCGATGAATTGGAATGCACCAAACCAAAAGGTGCTTTCTATATGTTCCCGAAAATTGATTTGAAGAATAGATGGAAAAATGATCTGGAATTTGTAATTGATTTGTTAAATTCCACTGGCGTTTTAACAGTCCACGGGTCGGGATTTGGAAACTCAGGAACGGGCCATTTTAGAATTGTATATTTGCCGCAAGAGGAAATATTAGAAAAATCCATGGACAAAATACAAACGTTTATCACAAAAAAGTCGGTATAATGTTGTCGTCGTTCGTGTTGTGGATTACTTTGTCTTTCAATTCATAAATATTTATCCTCCTGTCTTTTCCTCCTCCCAAAGTAAACAAGGATCAGTCCTATCGCATACATCACTACCACAAATTTTTCATTAGTTATCTCGGAGTTAAAAAAATTATCAACAAAAAATTCTGGTCCTAATTCTGTCGATATGAGAATAAGATTTCTTATTAATATGATGGTTGCCATTATTATGA
>JAKDMR010000552.1 GCA_030452275.1 Candidatus Nitrosocosmicus sp.
ATACTTATTGAAGCGAAAAATATCTATACAGTTAATATAAAAGATAAATCGTAACTTATGTCCTTCATAACAGAACACATGCTGTTTCCAAAACTTGTAGGGGCATAAATTCTTGCTGATATCTGTGGATAGTATATTTACCCATTAAGGATCTTTTATCTTGATATGATTTAGATAATTTATTAATGCTGATAATTATGCATTTCAACAAAGGTAGAGCTTCTATACAATCTTTTGATACTTCTACCTATTATTTTTATACAGATGAACTGGAGCAGTCAATTGTCACTATGTATATTTATGATAATTAAACAAGGTAATGAATTGGCTATACATTTAGCGCCTATTGAAATACACATATAATATGTCATGAATTTGATGAACGTTGAAGGTTTTTCAGCGGGAATGGATTTGCGACAATAGTAGGCCAATCCATTAACAAGAGATTTTATCTAACATGTACGCGAATATCTCCAACTGCCGTTGTGAAATGTCTCAATGTATCTAACCCCTTCCGTATTATTTCTTATCCTTGTGTTGCCATTCTTAGGGTTATTAAGCTGATTTCTCTTATTAATGACTTCAATAAGTTTTCTCATATTTATATATACCTTTCCTCATATAAGAACGTATAAACCATTGATAACAAATCAACTTTTACTTTGGCATAGTAAAGAGGTCTGATTAATCGTAATCATGCATGTATTGTACTCACACAAAGTAAAATTTCACTTCTTAAGGTGATATCACCTGGCTCTGATCTATGTAAACACTAATTATTGCACCTATAAACGAATTCGCAACAACATCTCAGAAAGGTGCATAAAATGATCCCGTTCGCAATAAGGTAGGTTTTTTATCCCCCTTGATCTTTTATTGCAGTTTGCTTATTACAAATCATTCCACCATATTATTGAAAATTCTTCTTCGTTATTGTACTTATTATCATTAATCCTTTGTTTTCAATCATATCTTTGTTTCATTCGTTTAAATATTGACTTCTGTTCTTAGGAGGTTTGATGAAAAAGATCTAAAACACTATTGTTATATTCTCATGCTTTCTTTTATTTAAGAGGTAAGAAAGGTACGACCTTATCTTTGTTTAATTTCAATCAGTATTATTCTTCTTTTGAGTATTTTCATTTTGAAAGTACATGTAATTATTACCTTTAGTACGCTTTGGAACGTTTGCAATTGTTGCTTCATCATCATTCTTGCTATATGACATCAATTACTAATCGGATTCATCTTATATAAGATTATATTAGGTTCTAGTTTCTAAAAGGAAACCGCTATTTTGAAAGATAATCTAATGTGGGGACATTCTATAATCACGGCGATAGAATTTTTCACCAAATTCAAATGTTAAGACCTAATCTATTTTAGATCTTGGCGCATTTTCTGGAGTCAATATCTTATTGGGCTAATAGATCTATAATTCATCCGTTGATGATATTATTAATAAAGTTAGATCTATTCCTGCGCAGGAGGCAAAAGGGCTCGTAAATGCAGTATCACGACGGAATTGAGATCAATTGAGTTCAAAAATCATTCAATATTTGCGTGTTGACCGACATACATCGAATTTCCTATTCTAATCTTGTAGACTGAATTTTACGATATAGTCTACATAATTGTCTATACCCTCGACATACGTTTGAATCATAACTTGTCACCTTTGTGGTGTAAAAGAGCGAAGGATTTTTAGAGATGTTATCAAATTCTAGTGAATCTAGACGCCTTTATCAATAGCTAGAAATTACTATTGTCTAGTAATTTTCCAACCATTAATATATTTGTAAGGCGAATAATAAGCAATGAACGATGCTAGTTTTCAATTATTAATATGTAAAAATTGTACACATTCAAAGAAAGAACACCGGGATGAACCTAATGGTCCAAAATTTTATGACCACCGGTGTCTTTTATGTAAATGCCAACAATTCACATGACCTTTTTTCTATTTTTCTTAAGATGAAGTATTAAAAAATGCTTTCAAAGTATTAACATGAAGGCAGTGGATCAGGGTCAAAGAGTATCTTCTAAAATGAATTACATTACACAAATTCTTACTGAAATTATTGATACCCTGTTATAATAA
>JAKDMR010000553.1 GCA_030452275.1 Candidatus Nitrosocosmicus sp.
ATTCAAGGAAATTCTTTATAGTTAGCAGCTGAAACATTCAGAAATATGAGCGATACTATTACAAACTACTAAATGTTCAAAATGTGCTTGAACATGACAGTCTAATTTTTTGTCGTTTGTCTTTCAAACCTGCTCTTATCTAAAGAAAATTTCTAAAATGACATGAGCTAACTATTTGATTGGAATTTTCTTAACTCCTTGGTCTTACTGACTAATCATTACTCTAGTCAATTGTTCACATATTCAATAGCAATTGACTCATTGCAGTTTGATAAATTCAACCTCTGTAGTAATAGATCTAAGTTGAAATCGTTGTCTATTTGTTTTCTATTCTTAACGGCGACGTACTGATCGTAATAATCTCTTCTCAATTCTTCACAATTCAAATAAAACCATTCAAAATTATCTCTCAATTTTTCAAATATTACAAATTCATTATCATTGTCTATTGATTTCTCAAAACTCAATTTTCATGACTACTTATCTTATAGTAAATTCATTGATAAAAATATTATGTTCTATTTCTCTATCAGTCTCGTAATACCTGATGATTTCGGGGTGCTTATGTCAAATCTACTTCTTTTTTTCCATTTGTTTAAATACTTCTTTTGCTGCCTTTTCTAATTCTTCTTTGGACATATCTTTCTTGTGGGTTGCTACTTCCCAAACATGTCCATAAGGATCTTTAAACTGTCCATATCTGTCACCCCAAAAAGCATCCTCTAAAGGCATTATCACTGTGGCGCCGGCCATTTGTGCTCTATCAAAGATTTCATCTACGTTTTCAAAATACATGTTTAGAAACACTGAATTTCCACCAACAGTCTTGGGAGATCCTATTTTCTCACCATTGGGAACATTATCGCTACACATTTCTGAAAATTCATCAACTAATATTAACCCGGAATCTCATCCGTATCACCGCATGTACTATTTTTTCTGCACCGCCTTCCCCCTGGGATTGTGTGACGATGTTCTTCTACTGCGCCAAACACTTTTTTATAGAATTCTATGGCACTTGATGAATTTTTTACAAAAATATGAGGAGTTATAGTTTCATATTCTTTTGGAATTGGACTTACATTTTCCATATTTTTTGTTAGATTTTGGCTTATAAATTCTAGCTTGTCATCAAATATTTAGAGGTTTGATCGCCATGAGTCCTATTGTACTTATCCTATGTCTCCAAATCTATTGGAGGAGAATTCCAAAGTTGAAACAGATCGGCATTAGTATCATATCAATCTTAATCCGAGTATACTAATCGATGCAACAACTTATTATTAATGATCTTGATGGCTTTAGCAAATTAGGCAGGATTTCTCAAATATTCTAGTCTGCGATGTAGATATACAAATTCCATTTTTTGTCCTACATATTTCATCCAAAAATATTTAGATATTTGGTTAGAAGTATTCTACCCAATCAACCATATCCTTGTCTTAATTGGGATTTCTTAGTTTTTCACAAAATCTATTGCAATCGATTCATCATAATTCCTGATATTTAATCTTTTTACTAGTCTTTCAAATTCAGCATCATTGGCTAATATTTGTCTGTCTTGAATCGCAACATATTGATGATCATATTCCTTTTTTAGCATGTCATAATGTGAATGAAACCATTCAAAGTTTTTTGCCAATCTTTCTAACTTATCTAGATCTGATTTGGCAAAATCATCTAGATTTTCCATTGTATATATTGTAAATTCGGTGCCTTAATATGTTCTGGTACAATTCTCGAATGTTGCAATATTGGGAAAAGGTATGACTCTATGATTTGTATTCCTATCATTTTGGTTAGGGCGCCCACCTTATCGTTTGTTTAAATCATACGAATGATTTATGCCCGAGTGCTAGGGGGTGTTTTTTCTTACAGCTATTGTGGTGATGTCTACGACAGTGCTGTAAGAAAATTACCCTCAGTGGCCGTACAAATTTACAAAGCCTGTAAATGGTTATTAATACCATTATGTACCATTAATGTGCTTAATGTTTCAAAGTGTTACAATCTAGTTTACTAATATTTTGGTGGTTTGTCTTGGTTGTAGTATCCTGAAATTATTAACGCACCGTTTCGTCTTCTTATTCGCCATTTGAT